>DPSW01000285.1 GCA_003527145.1 Clostridiaceae bacterium
AGGGCAAAATTCTTCTCATTGAAGAAGTGGAGGAAAGGCCCTATAAAATTGACAGAATGCTGCTGCAGCTTAAGCTGGGAGGAAAATTCAAGGATGCTGCAGGAATTGTAATCGGCGATTGGGCGGATTGCGTTCCTGAGGAGGGCAAGGAAAGCCTTGCTATAGATGAAATCATAGAAGATATCGTCGTGCCTTGCGGAAAGCCTATACTATCGGGTTACAAGATCGGTCACTGCACACCCAATATAACAGTACCTATAGGCGCCGAAGCCTGTATGGACTGCAGCGATATCTGCTTTGCCATAACCGAAGCCGCAGTATATTAATAAATAGGACTATATACCTATATGAGTGGTAATTATTGCTCATTGATGCTATAATATATTTAAAGGCTTTTAGGTTGTAGAGGTGTTCCATGGATAGCATCAGAAAAAAATTTTATATGTATATATTATTATTTATAATCATTATATGCTCCATCAGCATCTTCATCTTTGTTTATTCCATAAAAAATGTAGAAAGCATATATGAGAAAAATGTTCAGGAGAACATATACAGTTTAAAAAAAGGTTTCCTTAAGGATACGGTAAACAATGTTATCTCTCTCATTGAGCAAGTACGAGAGCAGAATATAAATCAATATGCTTTATTAGCAGATAATGCTTCAAAGGCTTTTCAAGAGTACTATAAGCTAGATCCGGAAAAATTTCCGGGTCTGGCTATTGATTATTTTAATCAAGATGATATGCAAGAGATTTTTGAAGTTATCATCATAGACAATTCACAAAATGAGATCATTTACGAACACTTGGCTTATTCTATGGACAGGTCGGTTTTGATCGAGGACAAGCTGGAGCGAATCAAATCGGAAAACCCTTTCTATTATGAGAAAACCTATGGAATATACACGGTTTTCTACGCTATACGCATGACTTTTATAGATGAACTCACGAAAAAGCATATTGCATATGTAATACATAATTCAAAATTTGAAAATGATTCTTATATATGGGTCAATGAGGTCATTGACTATAATGGCGGAGAGAACTATGCCATCAGAAGGATTCATCCCAATCTGAAGGATACCGAGGGAAGCTATTTATCTACAGAAACACGTGATATAAAAGGGAATAAGCCATATTTGACGGAACTGGAAGGTGTCAAAGAAAAGGGAGAAATTTTTTTTAAATACTATTTCAAGAGGATGAATTCCAAAGAGATATCGGAAAAGCTTACTTATTCCAAGCTATATAAAGAATATGACTGGATAATTGCCATGGGCATTCATGTTGATGATATAAAGGCTTATATAAATAAAGTGAGCAACCACAGCCAAAAAGTAATAACCGATATGTTTTTCTATATTCTGCTCATATTATTTTTAATGTTCATAAGCGGTTATCTGTGGCTCACGCGTTTGGAAAAATGGTATTATCAAAACTCCAATAAAGCCTTGAAAGAGGAGATAAACCTGGATCCTCTGATAAAGATATATAATCGGCGTGCGGCTCAGGCTAAGCTTAATGCCATATTTGACAGTTTTAAGCGCAATGGCAGCATCTACGCGATTATAATATATGATGTTGATAACTTTAAGAGCATAAATGATACCTATGGTCATGATGCAGGCGACGCAGTCCTCATCAATATTGCAAAAATAATAAACAGCAACATAAGGAGCACGGATAGCTTATACAGGTGGGGCGGAGAAGAATTTCTGCTGATCTGCGAAGGCATGAAGAAGGAACACGTCATGGACTTTGCTCAGAAGCTGCTGGAGAATATTGGGGAAGCAGAATACAGCCAAGGAGAAGAACGGTATGGCGTTACCGTTTCCATAGGCATTTCATTCTTTGAACCTTCCGATGTTGATTATAGTGCAGCAATAAAGCGCGCTGATACAGCGCTGTATAATGCAAAAAAATCAGGGAAAAACTGCGTCTGCTTATGCAAATAAGCAGGCTTTTTACAACTCCTTCAGTACCTTATCAACGGCTTCTGCCAAACCGGGCTCAAGCTTCTTTGCCTCCTCCAGCTCCTTCTTTGCTGCGCTGATATTTCCAGTATCCACATACAACAAGCCTTTCATATATCGCCCTCGCGGTGCATCCAGCTCTATTATCTGATCTGCATATTCAAAGGCTTCGGAATATTTGCTTTGGGAAGCTGATGATATTACCAATGCCCATAAGGTGCGAAGTCTGATATGATCGTCCTTAAAGTTTGCAGATAGTATTTCTTTGCCGATCTTATCAACTTCTTTATAAGATCCTTTTTGGAGCAGACCATCCAATTGTTCAACCTTTAATATGATCGTATTTTGTACGTTGCTGAAGCCATAGGTTAAAGAAGCTCCGAGAACCAATAATGTCAGTATGATAAAGACGGGCCTTTTCAGCCATCTATGATGTGTCCCTCTCAGCTTGACTATCCCCGATGCAAGAAATCCTCCCAGCAGCCCTCCCAGATGAGCATAATTGTCTATGCCCTTATGGACAAAACCATATACGACATTGATAGCTATGGTGATTATTATGTTATGGCCAAAATAGCGTCTGAATAATTCCGGGTTTTCAATTCCGAAATAAAGCAGTGCGCCGAGGAGCCCGAATATGGAGCCGGATGCGCCCACGCCGGGGTTGGGGGAAAAGATGAAGCTTAATATGTTGCCGAATATTCCGGCGGCTAAATAAATAACCAGAAATTTCATATGGCCGTACAGCTTCTCTGTCACACTCCCCACCCAATACAGCGAATAGCTGTTCACCAGAAGATGGGTAAAGCTGGCATGAAGAAATATGGGAGTCAGAAAACGCCAATATTGACCCTGCATTATGCTGAGGTTTTCTTTCGCACCGAATATATAAAGCCCTTCATTGAAATCTATGCCCTTTAAAAATGAGTATGCCATGAT
>DPSW01000141.1 GCA_003527145.1 Clostridiaceae bacterium
TATACTTGTTATCATCTAGAACAACAGATTAATTAGAAGCTTCAGACATGCTGCTGTATCATAGAGATGAAATAGATAAAATACTATAAATTATTTGATTCTTGCTATGGCTTCAATCTCAATTTGGGCGCCCTTGGGAATAGCAGCTACCTGTACGCATGAACGTGCAGGAGCAGACCCACCGAAGAATTCCGCATAAGCTTCATTAACTGCAGCAAAATTAGATAGATCTGCTACAAAAATTGTTGTCTTGATGACCTTGCTAAGTCCTGTTCCTGCTTCTTCGAGGATTGCGCCGATATTTCTTATGCACTGACGCGNNTCACCTTCTGCAAAATTTCCTGTTGCAGGATTAATCGGAAGCTGTCCTGATACAAAAACCAAATTGTCAACAACAACCCCTTGGGAATATGGGCCTATAGCCGCTGGTGCATTATTTGTTTTTATACTTGCCATAATATACATCCTTTACTTTTTTATTTTAAAGCATTATGCTTTAATGTGCTCTTAATACAATGAATATATGCTTCTATACAAGCATTAGCTTTTCCTGCCGCCCATCAAGGAAATCAACGGTGCCATCCTTGCAGATATCTTCCTCAAGATACATAAATACAAGCTGGCCATCCCAAAGCTTGATATTGTCGGAAACATTAAGTTCCAACGCGTAGCAGGTCTTGTCTTCGATGGGTCTTTCCCCGGCACCGGGAATAAGCTCCTGTTTGCCATACTGGCCTATCCTGGGGCCTGAGCCATGGCCAAATGTACCCAGGGGATGGGTATATATCATGGAGTTAATGCCCTCAGCTTTAGCAGTATTGATAGAATTAAAGAATGCATCATTTCCCGTTGCACAGACCTTTATGTTCTCTCTAACTATATCCTGGAGCCTGTTTCCTTTAGCAAGAAGGTCCTCGAATTCCTTGGGAGCCTCTGTTTCTCCATCCTTGAGTATATAGGCCACCCATTGCATGTCTGTATGCAGCTGCACATAAATACCGTTTATACCTACATCACAATGAATAAGATCCCCGGGAAGGATAACTTCGTTGAACATTCGCGAAACATTGCTGCCTTTGCGCTGAAGGTCAATATCTGGTCCAAACCAATAGAGAAATCCCAGGCGGTTGATAACATCACGCATGAACCACTCAATATCAGTTGTTGTGGTTTCGCCTACTTTAATGAACTGTTTAGAGAAAGAGTAGTTAACGATATCATGTGTTATGTTGACAAGTGTCTTCATCGTTTCTTTCTCCATAGGAGAAACTCTCTGGAGCCAGCGTACTGTAAGAGGTTCACCATCGCAGAGCTTTGCAGCGTTTTCCCCGAGAGCATCTTTCAATTGCTCATACATTGTGGAGGAAAGACCATCACAAAAGCCATCTATTAAACTCCTGTTAAGAGCTATCTTTGAAGGATTGCATTCCTTGACAATTCTGCTGATGGCTTCCCAGACACTTTCATTTGCCCCCTGCACTCTTTCGTAAATGCTTTCCATCTCGGAAGAATGCGAACCTATTACCATCTTGCGGATGGCACCATTTTCTTTATTACGATGGAATGCAAGTATTCCGATCCTTCTTGAATCATACATATCCCATGGATATAGTGTTTTAAGTATGGGATCTTTACAATTTTCTCTTGCTGCTATTATCCAGAAGTCCATTCCGGATTTCTCCATTGCCCATGGTAGTATGACCTCAAGTCTTTCCTTCAGGATCCTTGTGCTCAATTCAGCCTGTTTTTTTATGGGCAAAAGACCGGCAGCCTCCATTTTTGCTTCAATTGTTTTCATTAAGGCTTCGTGCATTTTCAAATACACTCCTTTTAATTAAATTTCTATAAGATCTTTACAGGCGCCTGTAAGGTTAATACATCCATTTTCGGTTATTATTATATCATCCTCTATTCGTACGCCGCCCCAACCGGGAATATATATGCCAGGCTCCACAGTCATTGTCATCCCCGGCTTCAAGGTAATATCACCCTGGGTGTTTTGAGCGAAGCGNNTGCCATAGCCGGCTTTTTCTATGACATCGCGGGCAGCTTTATCCGCCTGTCGTCCGGTTATACCTGCTCTCACCATATTTATTGCAGCTTGCTGTGCAGAATGAACTATGGAGTATATTTCTTTTTGTTTAGCATTAGCCTTGCCCAGGCATACGGTGCGTGTAACGTCCGACCAGTATCCGCCGCAGTTACATCCAAAGTCCATCGTTATAAAATCGCCGTTTCTCACCTTGCGTGCACCTGCAATGCCGTGTGGCAATGAACCGTGCTCGCCGCTCGCCACAATAAATCTTTCAGCCATCCTCTCAACTTCCGGGAACTTTCGCATATAGCTTTGCAGCTCCAAGTCTATTTCCGCTTCTGTCATACCCTCGCGTATCTGTGTGATGACATGCTCAAAGGCAAGATCGGTTATCTCGCAGGCGCGCCGTATTCTGGAAAGCTCTGCATCATCCTTTATCATTCGAAGATTAACTATTTGATCATCTATGCCTGACAATATTTGTACGCCGCTGATAATGCGAAGAGCGTCAGCAAAGCGCAGCGTCATGAAGTCTCTCTCCACTCCCAGCTTGCCTATTTTTTTCTCCTTCAAATAAGCAAGTACATCATCCTCACCTTTTATAGGTATGATCTCATATCCGTTACATTCACCCTGAGCCTGTTCTATATAGCGAAAATCCGAAAAAAAATTTTTTGAGATTGGAGTTATAAGTACATAGCCTGCGCTGCCTGTAAAACCGCTTAAATATCTCCTATTTGCAGGGCAGTATATAAGTGCGGCATCAAGATCCGCTTCTGCTGCAAATTTCTGCACATAGTTACTTTTTCTCATTTTATCACCTTTCCATGCTGACTCTCAACTACAAGCCTTTGCCTATACCGGCCCCACAAGATAGGAAGCCCCCGCCCAAATGGGGGGGGAGCTGTGTTTATACAAGATAATTTTAGAAGTAGAAATCCTCAATCTTGAGCTGACCGTCGTCATATACACCAAATCCTTGAATATTGGCATTGTATACTACGACTTCTTCAGGGCACTGGAGGAA
>DPSW01000006.1:0-9113 GCA_003527145.1 Clostridiaceae bacterium
GCTCAGGATTCAGAACTCAGGAATGCTAGGGTATTCCTAAGCGATACTAAAAATCCCTTGTTGGTTTTGCCGATAAGGGATTTTTTTAATAAATATTTATAGATTAAAGCAGGATTTTTTTAAAGCAATATAGAATATAAAAAATAATATTTCGCGATGTAATATGTAAATTTCATATAATGAAATGGAGGTAAAAAATTGGATCTAATTATTCGAAATGCAAAGCTCAGAAATAAAGAAGACTTGTGGGATATAGGTATAGAAAAAGGAAAGATCAAAGCCATAGCTAACCATTTAGAAGCAAAGGCTGCAGAGGAAATAGACGCAAACGGAAAACTTACGGTGCCATCATTTATTGATCCGCATATACATCTGGATAAGGTCAATATTGTTGAGGTAGTGAGACCCAATGTGACAGGCACCTTGAAGGAAGCCATAGAGATCATCTGGGATAAAAAAGCCAGATACACCATAGAGGATATTGTGGAAAGATCCGNNGATGAGGACCCACGTGGATGTGGATACGATAGGCGGACTAAAACCGCTGGAAGGTGTAATTGCTGCCAAGAATAAGTTTAAAGATATAATGGATGTGGAAACCATAGCTTTCCCCCAGGAGGGAATAATCAAGGATCCGGGCTGCGAAAAGCTGATGTGGGAAGCCATGGAGATGGGAGCGGAAATTGTAGGCGGTATGCCTGCCAATGAAAATACGCCGGACGACAGCAGAAAACATGTAGAAATATGCTTTGACATAGCAGAGAAATACAATGCAGATGTTGATATGCACGTTGATGAAACCGATGATCCATTCTACAGAACTTTGGAAATTGTTGCCGATGAGACGATAAAAAGAGGCTGGCAGGGAAGGGTCACAGCAGGTCATACCTGTGCTCTTGCAGCCTATGACGATCACTATGCCGGCTACGTTATAGAAAAGGTCAAAAAAGCAGGCATCAACATGATCACAAACCCGGTAACAAACTTGGTTCTCCAGGGCAGAAACGATAAGCAGCCCATAAGGCGCGGTATCACCAGAGTGAAAGAACTTCTGGCAGCAGGCGTCACAGTAAGCTTTGGACAGGATTGCATCAAGGATACCTTCTATCCTTTCGGAAGCGCAGACATGCTTCAGGTGGCATTGGTAACGGCGCATGCAGCCCAAATGACTCTGCCTCATGAAATCGAGAAGGTGTTTGACATGATAACCTGTGATGCAGCCAAGATATTAAGGCTGGAAAACTATGGCCTGGAAGAAGGCAAAGATGCAGACATAGTCATACTTGATGCTCTGACAATAAATGATGCGATAAGACTTCAGCCGGCAAGATTATATGTGATCAAGGGCGGAAAAGTCATAGCTAAAAATGAATACAAAAGGGAATTGACTATATAAAGATTGCACAGCAATCTTCGGACACGAGGCACGGGGTACGTGGTACGGCGGGCAACGTGGGGAACTGGAACCACGGAAAACACTGATTTAATCAGTGTCTCTCGTACCCATATTTTATTTGAAGCGATGTGCTTTTGTACAAATTTTGGAGGTGAAGAAATGACATTTAGGTCTATAGGCNNGCACCAGAAACGACGGAGTAGAAAAAACTACAGGAAGGGCCATATTTGTAGCAGATATGAAATTCCCCGGGATGCTTCATGCCAAGGTGCTTCGTTCACCTTATGCCCACGCGAACATCAAGGATATAGACATAAGTGAGGCATTAAAACAACCGGGGGTATTTGCTGTACTGACAGGAGAGGATGTACCGGGTCCTTTTGGAGGCGCTATCGCCGATCAATATCCCATTGCAAAAGGCAAGGTAAGATTCGCCGGAGAACCGGTAGCTGTAGCGGTAGCTGTCAGCGAGAGAGTCGCCCACGAAGCTTTGAAGCTTGTAAAAGTCGATTATGAACCTCTGCCCTTCGCAATACATCCCAAGGATGCGATAGCAGAAGGAGCGCCGATTATTCATGAAAAGCTCATGGAATATCGAGTTGCACCTTATGTAAACCCGGTTGGCAAAAACATATACCAGCATTTTAAAGTGAGAAAGGGTGAAGCGGAAGAAGCCTTTGAAAGCGCAGATGCAGTAGTAGAAGGAGAAACATGGTTTTCATATATCCACCATGTTCAGCTGGAGCCCCATTGTGCAGTAGCTCAGTATAATTTAGACGGCTCCATGACAATGTATTCAACTACCCAGGCTCCTTTCGTAGTTCAAAACTGCATCAGAGAACTTCATGAGCTCCCCCTGAGCAAGATCCAGGTAATTGCTCCTTATATAGGCGGAGGCTTTGGAGGCAAATCAGATATAACCATTGAGGCTCTTGTTTCCTGTTTGGCAAAGGCTGTGCCTGGGAGATTCGTAAGATTGCTGCTCACCAGAGAGGAAATGTTTATAGGAACCAACCTGGGAAGAGGAGGCTACTGCAAATATAAGGTAGCAGTTTCCAAAGAAGGGAAAATACTGGGCATGACAGGCGAAAGCTATCTCGGCAGCGGAGGAAACGCAGAATATGCTGTAAACGTGGTGACCGGTATGGGACTTGCGGGAACGGGGCCTTACGAGGTGCCGAACCTCAAGCTGGATGTATATGGTGTATATACCAATGTTCCTCCTATCGGAGCTTCAAGAGGCTATGGACACCCGGAAGTGCATCTGGCAGTAGAAAGACTGCTTGAAAAGGCAGCCCAAAAGATCGGTATGAATCCTGTAGAATTCAGGCTCAAGAATCTTTTGGGAGAAGGCAAGATCAATGGAATAGGCCAGGTAATGAAGCATCACAACGGCAATGTTGTTCTTTGCGCACAAAAGGTGGCTGAGGAGTTATACAAAAATCCCAAGCCGGACAAGGGTGAGAATATCCTGGTGGGAAGAGGCTTCACAGCATATATGAAAACTCCTTGCATGCCAAGCAACGTGCAATCCAGCGTTCTGATAAAGCTCAATTCCGACGGGACTGTAACTCTTGCTACAGGCGCAATAGAAATGGGACAGGGAACTTATACGACCTTGGCGCAAATTACTGCCGAAGCTTTAAATATACCCTTTGAAAAAGTTAATGTGACAAATAAGGTTGATACTCTGATATCGCCTTACGAGTGGCAAACAGTTGCCAGCCACGGTACTTGGGGCACAGGCAATGCCGTACTGCTTGCCGCAGAAGATTAAAAAAGAAAGCTGAAAGAAGCGGCGGCAACAGTATTTGGTACAAAAGCTGAGAACATCAAATTGGATGAAGATAAGCTTATTTATAACGACAAGATCCTGAGGTGGAGCGATTTAGCCCTAGGCTATAAGAATCCGGACGGCTCCGCCCTTACGACACCTGTCATGGGAGAAGGCCACTTTGTGGCAAAAGGTGTACAGAATCCGGATCCTGAGACCGGTCAGGGAAATGCAGCGGCAGATTGGACCTTCGGTTCGGTAGGAGTTGAGCTGGGTATAGATAAAACCACAGGAGAGGTCCACCTATACAGGCTTCTGAATACCATAGATGCAGGCACGATAATCAATCCCCAAATGGCTCGAGATCAAGTTCTGGGTGCGATGACCATGGTATTGGGCTCAAGCCTGACAGAAGGTCTGGTATTCTCCGAAGACAAAGGTAAAATAAGAAATAACAATCTGGTAGACTATAAGATAATGGGAATAGAAGATATGCCGGATGAAGTATTGATAGACTTTGTTCAGACCCCTGAGGAATCAGGCCCATACGGAGCAAAGGGACTCGGAGAGCATGGCGCTGTATCGGTAGCCCCGGCGGTTTTAAACGCCATATATGATGCAACAGGCAAAGACTTTTACGAGCTTCCTGTAACTGCGGAAAAAATCCTCAAGGCATTGGAAGGGGGAGAATAATATGATACCCAACGTTGAATATATAAAACCGAAAACCTTGGAAGAAACCTTCTTGTTATTGGAAAAGGAAGGATCGGTAGCCTTAGCCGGAGGCACGGATGTGGTGGTAAACCTCAGGGAGGAGAAGCTTCACCCCCAGCTTCTGGTGGATATTAAAGGACTTAAAGAATTAAAGGGCATAAAGGAAATTCCTGAAGGTATCTGGATCGGTGCTTTGGAGCCGGTTCAAAAAGCAGTAGAGCATCCCCTGATAGCTCCTTATACCGCATTGGTAGAAGGGGGAGGCTCCATAGGCTGTCTGGAAATCCGCTATAGGGCAACGATAGGAGGCAATATTTGCAACGGCTCGCCCAGTGCGGATTCGGTGCCGGGCCTTCTGCTCTATGATGCGAAGGCAGTAATAGCCTCTAAGATCGGTGAAAGAACAGTAAGCCTGGAATCAATCCTTTTAGGACCGGGCAAGGTGGATCTTAAAAAAGGAGAGATATTGAAGGGAGTAATCCTTCCAAAGGCGAAGGAAGGCTCTAAGAGCAAATACTACAGAAGAACAAGGGTAAAGGGTATGGATCTCTCGGGAGTAAGCGTGGCAGTATATGCCGAAAGCCCGGGCATAGAAGGCAAAAGCGATATAAGGATAGCCTTAGGTGCAGTAATGCCTACAGTTGCAAGAGGAAGAAAGGGAGAAGCCATATTAGCCGGCAAGAAGTTGACCGATGAGCTCCTTGAAGAAGCAATAAATGAAATCTTAAAGGATGTAAACCCAAGAAAGGGAAGCCTAAGAGCCGAGCCTGAATACAAAAAGAAAATGGTAGCTGTGCTCATCAAACAAGCCTTATTTGAAATGAATGGGGGTGTCTTATGTGAAGCATAGCATAAAAGTAAAAATAAATGGTCAGTTATATCTGGAGGAAGTAGAGACAGGCATGACCCTCTTGCAGTTTATAAGGGATAAGGTTGGATATACGGGCACGAAGATAGGCTGTGAAAACGGCGAATGCGGGGCCTGTACTGTCATAATGGACGGAGACCCGGTAAGGGCTTGTCTTATACTGGCTGTTGAAGCAGATGGAGCTGATATAACCACAGTTGAAGGATTATCGGAAAAGGATAAGCTCCATCCGTTGCAGCAAAGCTTCATAGAAACCGGAGCTGCTCAATGCGGCTTCTGTACACCGGGAATGCTAATGGCAGGCAAAGCCTTATTGGATAAGAAGCCGAACCCAAGCGATAAAGACATAATGGACGCACTGGGCGGTCATCTATGCAGATGCACCGGCTATAAATCCATAAGCAAAGCTGTGGAAATAGCAATAGAAAAAACAAAGTAGAAAAAACAGAGTGGAATTTTCCACTCTGTTTTTGATTGCCGTATAAGAAAGTATAATTTTTTAACATATAAAAACAGTCCCAAATCAAGTTTTACATACCCTCTACAGTGACACCGAGACCCGGCTTATCAGTCATGTGGCAGACATTGCCTTCATTGGTAAAGCCATCTTTGATCCAGCTGCTTTCCGTATAGAAAGTGATATCAAGGTCAAAGATTTTGACATTTTTGTTCGCTATGCCGAAGTGCATCGCAGCAGAGTTTGCGATCTTGCTCTCGCCCATGCATCCTAGCATACAGAAGATATTATTAGCTTCCGCTATGGCATTGATTTTTTGCGCTTTGAAAATTCCACCGCACTTCATAAGTTTGATATTGATTCCGTTAACGGCTTTTGTCTTAGCAAGCTTTGCCGCGTCTATAGGGGAATGACAGCTTTCGTCGGCAACAACAGGCAAATTGACCATTGATTTGATTTCCTTCAAGCCGTCGTAATCCCAATAAACAATTGGTTGTTCGATCAGCTCCACATTAAGTTTTTCCAGTTCGTTTATGATACGTATTGAATCTTTTACCGACCAGCCCTGGTTGGCATCAATACGCAGACCGATCTTATCGCCCACGGCCTTTCTGATGAGTATCATTCTTTCGAGGTCCAGATCAACGCTTTGACCGAGCTTGACCTTCAGGTTGCTCCAGCCTTTCTGTACCCATTCCACAGCTTTTTCCGCCATTGCTTCCGGTTCGTCAATTCCAAGCGTTGTGTCGGAATAGACAGTCTTGTTTACGCCGCCAAGAAATTTATAAAGAGGCATATCCATTTTCTTGGATGCGATATCATAACAAGCAATATCTATTGCCGCTTTGATCGAAGTATTATAAGCATACATGCCGTCCATTATATTATGTATATTTTCAATCAAAATCGGATTCTGGCCGATCAGCGCGCTTCTGAATTGTTTGCCTACAGCAACGGCCGTATCAATGCTATCGCCCGTCACAAAAGGTAACGTCGCAGCCTCGCCATAACCCACAATACCCTCGTCTGTTTCCATCTTCAAGACTAGAGTATCAAATCCTTCTATCACCATGAACGCTATTTTCATGGGCTTATTGAACTTGAACGTGGCTTTTTCAAATTTGATATCAATTATTTTCATTTCCATATCTCCATTCATTATAAAATCTATTTTAATAAAAGCTGTTATAATGCTTAAACCGAGATACCAGCTTTTATTGTGCACGACAACGGTTATGCTCCCGGCAAAAGGTGCACAATATAGCTTCTTATCTCATATACTATTTAAATAAAAACTAAAAAAATTATAGCATACATTAATTGAGCATGTCAATGTTTTTAGCAATTTAAAATTTCTTCCCAATTATATGTTATGCTTGTTTTAGTCAAATCATTAATGGCATAATGCAGGTATTTTCAGCTGATAGGCAACTTTTTAAATTTATGTATGGGCACCTAATATAGAACAAAAGTAATGAAGTAGTAATAAAATTCGGGCTATTTATTTAAATATAGCTTGCATTGAGATGCAAAATATAATAAAATTATAGTTAATAAATTTACTATTTATAAAATAAAAATGCAAGAATCAGGATTACTCTTAACCAGAGCAAAACAAAAGTAAAATAAGTTGGGGGGTCAAAATGTATAGGTATATTATTAAACGTTTATTGTTGTTAATTCCCATTATTTTAGGGGTAATAGTCATAGTTTTTACGATTATGTATTTAACACCTGGTGATCCGGGAAGAAACGCTTTGGGAATGACCGCCACTCAAGCGCAAGTAGATGAATTTAACCATAAGCTTGGGTATGATAGACCTTATTTGGTGAGACTCGGCGATTACATAGTCAAAGGGACACAGGGCGATTTCGGCATTTCCTATAAAACGGGTAAGCCTGTTTTCGGACAAATCTATGAGCGGCTGCCCGTTACGGTTACATTAGCAGTATTTGCGGTACTGATGTCTTTAGTCATCGGCTTGCCAATCGGCATACTGTCCGCTGTCAAACAATATTCTGCCGTTGATATGATCAGTACTGTTACCGCCATGCTGCTGGCCGCTATACCGGAGTTTTGGTTGGGGCTGATGTTGATGCTGTTTTTTGGAATACAGCTTAAAATTCTACCTATTTTCGGGGCCGATACAGCCGCCAACTATGTTTTGCCCGTTATAACGCTGGCATTGCCTACTTCAGCTGTCATATTAAGGCTAACGCGTGCGACTATGCTGGAGGCAATCCGCCAAGATTATATACGCACTGCTCGGGCAAAAGGTGCAAAAGAAAGAACGGTTATATTTAGACATGCGCTTAGAAATGCGTTGCTTCCCGTAATTACAGTCGTAGGTAATTATTTCGGTGGATTACTTGGAGGCACTATAATGATAGAAATTATTTATAATATGCCTGGTCTGGGAATGCTGATGTACAATTCAATCAAGGCAAAAGACGTACCACAGGTAATGGCAACAGTCATATTTCTTTCTATATTGTTCTGTATAATTATGTTATTGGTTGATATTATTCAGTCTTTTGTTGATCCGAGAATTCGAAGCAGATATGCAAATAGATAGTATTTTTTTCTTGCATAGTAAGCTTTAGGAGGTGCAGTATGAGCGTAGCAAAACAATTCAAAAAAAGAAGTCAGTTCAAAGAGATCTGGAGAAGGTTTCGGAAAAATAAAACGGCCATGGTCGGGCTGATTGTGATTTGTTTATTGATTTTAATGTCCATATTTGCAAATTTAATCGTACCTTATGATAGCGTTATAAACATGCATGCTTCGGAAAAATATTTGGCGCCAAATGCTCAGCATATCTTTGGCACGGACGATATGGGCAGGGATTATTTCGCAAGGATAGTCTACGGAGGAAGAGCTTCTCTTTCGATTGGGTTTTTATGCGTCGGAGTCGCACTCGTTTTGGGTATGCTCTTAGGGGCGTCTGCCGCATATTTTAGCGGTGTTGTTGACAGCATTATTATGAGGATCATGGATACCATCAGCTGTATACCCAGTATATTGCTTGCCCTTGTCATTGTTGCATCTTTAGGGCCTGGGCTCGTCAACATGATTATTGCCGTCACAATTTCGACAATACCCGCGTTTACCAGAATTATAAGGTCCGTTATATTACCTATTACCGGTCAGGATTTCATAGAAGCTGCGCGCGCCTGCGGAACAAAAAACAGTAGAATTATTCTAAGGCATATATTGCCTAACGCCATCGGACCCATCATAGTACAGGCAACGACGGCCGTTGCACAGCTCATTATCGCTGCCGCAAGCTTAAGCTTTATCGGAATGGGGATTCAGCCTCCCGCCCCTGAATGGGGTGCAATGCTTTCCGTTGCGAGGAATTATATCACAATGTATCCTCACATGATAATATTCCCGGGTGTATTCATCGTCCTTGCAGCATTGTCGCTTAATCTTCTGGGCGATGGCTTGCGTGATGCGCTGGATCCAAGACTGAAGAATTAACTACTGGCAATAAATTATCTATTGATGGAAGGGATTGAATCATGAGGGAGCAACTTTTAAAAATAGAAGACTTGTGGGTGCATTACAAAACGGATGATGCCACAAATTATGCGGTAAACGGGATATCCTTGGAACTTCAGGCGGGTGAAAATATAGGCCTTGTAGGGGAAACAGGAGCCGGAAAAACAACCACAGCATTAAGTATACTGAGGCTTTTACCCCCTAAAATCGGCGTTATCAAGCAGGGGAAAATTCTATTCGACGGACAGGATATTCTGAAACTGACGGAATCGGATATGCGCACTATTCGCGGTAATAAAATCAGCATGATCTTCCAGGATCCTATGACAAGCTTAAATCCTGTTTTGACAGTTGGAGATCAAATCGCAGAGGTACTTATATTGCACAATGAATCTGATA
>DPSW01000006.1:9129-23387 GCA_003527145.1 Clostridiaceae bacterium
ACCCGCACCAGCTCAGCGGCGGTATGAAACAAAGAATTGTGATTGCAATTGCAATTGCCTGTAATCCCATGCTGCTCATTGCAGATGAGCCTACAACAGCCCTCGATGTCACTATTCAGGCCCAGGTGCNNAAAAACACGCTAAATACATCGCTTTTACTCATCACGCACGATTTGGGAATCGTGGCCCAAATGTGCGACAGGGTCGCTATTATGTATTCTGGCGAAATCGTTGAATATGGCACTGTAGAAGATATTTATGGAGCGAAAGAACGCCACCCTTATACTGACGGCCTTTTCGGGTCAATCCCGGATCTTGTAAAAGAGACAAAACGTTTAAATCCTATCGGCGGCCAAATGACGGNNCATCCAAGGTGTCCGAAATGCATGGAGATCTGCAAAACCGTGCAACCAAAAGCAATTGAAATACAAGGGCATCAAATTAAATGTCATCTTTATAAATAGATGAAGCATACGAGGTGATAAAGTGGCACAGCCTTTATTGAAGACTGAGGATCTGAAGAAATACTATAAAACGCCATACGGGGATTTACATGCGGTAGACGGAGTCAACCTGTCAATTAACGAAGGCGAAACTCTGGGGATTGTTGGCGAATCCGGATGCGGAAAGTCAACGCTTGGCAGANNAAGGGGGAAAACATATTAAATTGCAATGCAGCGAAAATGAGGGCGCTGTGCAAAGAAATGCAAATTATTTTCCAAGACCCATTTTCATCGTTAAACCCAAGAATGACTATCAGTGAAATAATTGCTGAACCGCTCAAAGTACATAAGGTCTTCAAAAACAGTGCGGATTTGAATAAAAAGGTATTCGAGCTGATGGATGTGGTGGAGCTGGCAGAAAGGCTGGTAAATACCTATCCTCACGAACTTGACGGCGGCAGAAGGCAGAGAATAGGAATTGCCCGTGCGCTTGCGCTCGATCCGAAATTTATCGTATGCGACGAGCCGGTATCAGCTTTGGATGTCTCAGTTCAGGCGCAAATACTGAACTTGATGATGGATTTGCAGGATCGTATGGGTCTAACCTACATATTTATAACGCACAATTTATCAGTAGTAAAACACATTTCTGACGAAATTATGGTTATGTATATGGGGGTGTGCATCGAGAGGGCACCTGCAAAAGAATTGTTCAGTAACCCACAGCATTACTATACGAAAGCACTTTTAAGTGCGATTCCTGTGGCAGATTTAAGCTACCGTAAAAAGAAACGTGAGATATTGAAGGGTGAGGTTTCCAACCCGATCAACCCAGGATTGGGCTGCAGATTTGCAGCTAGATGCCTAAACGCTGAAGCTGGNNTGGATGCACCGACAAGGATATACCGCTGAAAGAAATATCACCCAATCATTTCGTTGCGTGCATACGTTTTATGTAGAGTAAATTAACTGGTAAAAACGAGATGTACTCTTGTTTTTATAAATCTAAATTCGGAGGATTAAATGATGAAAAAAATTCTTTCATTGCTATTGGCAACAGTTTTGCTTTTATCATTGGCAGCATGCGGCAAAAGCTCTCCTGCAGTAACTAATGGCCAAACATTGACGACATCTGATAAGTCCGCAAAGAATACCTTGATCGTTGCACAGCCGGCGGATGTATCTTCTTACGATCCGCAGAACGTAACATCTCAGTTTGATATTGCTATTATGAGATTGATTTATGATCCGTTGGTGCGTGAAAAAGACGGTAATCTTGTAGGTGTTCTCGCAAAAAGTTGGGAAATGGCTGACGACGCCCTATCCTGCATTTTCGAAGTTAATACGGCAGCCAAATTTTCTAACGGCGATACGCTCAAAGCGAGCGATGTGGCTTTCTCCTTCAACCGTGCCGTAAAAATGCCTATCGGACAGCTTGTCCCCGGTATCAAAGATGCATCAGTTGTCGACGATACTCATGTGAAAGTAAACTTTGTTGCCCCCAACCAGGGATTCCTTCCCTCTCTGATTGGCTTCTATGTGGTACAAGAGAAGGCTGTCACCGCTGCTGGTGATAAATATGGCGTTCTTGATAGTAATACCCAGGTTGGCACAGGCGCCTATATCATAACTGACCGCAAGCCGGGCACAAGCATTACGTTTAAAGCCAGAGATGACTATTTTGGCGGCAATCCTGCAATCAAAACTGTAACGTATAAAATCGTTGCAGATGCGAATACAGCCTATCTTGGGCTCCAGAATAGTGAAATTGATTTTTACGCGACTGACCTGCCTTCCTCAACTATTATGCAGATTCAGTCCGGCAACAGCAACCTTCAGGTTATTTCGTTCCCCTCAAGGCCTGTAACTTTCATCGGTATGCAGTGCACCCAGGCACCCTTTAACAAGAAAGAGGTCAGACAGGCCGTCAATTATGCGATCAATAAACAAAACGTTATCGACCTGGCTCAAGACGGAATGGGCGATGTGGCCCAGGGCATCTGGAATAAGTTAACTTTCGGTTATTCTGCGGATGTTAAAGGCACAACGCAGGATATCGAAAAGGCGAAGAAGCTGCTTGCCGATGCAGGATATCCGAATGGATTCTCAACAAGTATATTAACGATTGCAAAATTTCAGAAAGATGTCGAAGCCGTACAGGGTCAACTTGCAAAAATTGGAATCGACGCTAAGGTTGAATTAGCTGATGAAACCGCTTTCGTCCCGGCTATCATGCAAGGCAAATATCAGATGAACTGCCTCTCTATCTCTATGGGCGGAGATGCGGCCGCTTTTGAGGGCGTCTTCCAAACAAAAGATCCCAAGAATCCAGCTGCCGGTGCTGTGAATATGTTCTACTACAGTAACCCGCAGGTTGACCAGTTCTTCCGGCATGCAAAGGTTCCGGATCAGAATATAAGACTTGATAAATTCAAACAAATCGCGGAGATCCTTAACGATGACGTTCCGCTGGTACCCCTTTATTTCCAGAAGAATAGCTTTACAGCTGCCAAAGGCCTCACGGTTGGTCCTATTGATGCAACCGGCCAGTACTTTGTAAACGACTTCCACTGGTGATTCTTAATAGCAATATAGCTAAACACTGAATAGTCCAATGTGGCAACACATTGGACTATTTTTATAATTTATGGGAAAGTATGAATTTCCTTTAAAAGCACCCCGTAGTATTCCGGGGCGCTAAAAACTCAGGAGCTTTCTTCTATGTATCTATTTGCACACTTTTTTGAAAACAATAGGATCAACACCCAGCGCCGGTTCTAAAGGCGCAGTAAGGCTGTCAATAGCGCCTTGTGCGTTTGTATTGAAAGTAACAAGAGATTGCAAGCCCATCAATGTAAATTTGACATCAAAAATATCATAGTGATAATGCTGAACAGCCAAGTCACTTGAATAGTATTTACCTTTTAATGTATCAGCGTCCAATTCCAATATGATTGTACCAAAGGCTGGGTGCGTGTATTCTCCGGCATAGTCTTTCAACGGATGCGAGGGCTTTGTATCGGGTATACGATCTTTTGCCTTCTTCTCTTGCATCGCGTCCATTATCCCGAATAATTTATCAACCTCGGTTTTGATTTTGGGCGACCAGTTTATCTCTTCAAGCCCGAGAATCCGGTCTAATATGGTGTATGTCATCACATAAATTGAAAAGCTGGTATCCATATTGGAAAGCATAATAATACCGAAATTCTTCTCCGGCAGCAATGTCACAAGAGACGAGAAGCCTTTTGTGTTGCCTCCATGGCTTACCATTTTATGACCCCTGTACATATCAACAAACCAGCAAAGCCCGTAACTTGCAAACTCAATCTCATCAAGCTTCCATAAATACGGTGTTCCGATCATCTGCGCCGTGTGCATTTGAGCTAGTTTGGCTTCAGAAACAAGTTGCTCTCCGTTGAAATTCCCCTTGCCGAGCTGCAATAACAGGTATTTTGTCATATCGACTGCCGTGGAGTTGATTGCACCGGCAGGTCCCATTCCAGTCAAAGGCAAAAATTCGGTTTCAATGGTTTCAATGCCATTAAAGGCGTACCCCTTAGAATATTCGGGATATTTGTTTATTTCTTTTATGGAGAAATTAGAGTTTTTCATCCCCAATTTATTAAACACGCGTTCTTGGATAAATTGCTCCCAGGTCTTTCCGGTTATCATTTCTAAAACGTAGCCGGCCGTCATAACCATATGGTTTTGATATTGCAATACCGTTCTAAAATCGGCACTTGGCTGCAGATAACGTAAATCTTCCACCATTTCCTTGCGTGTCTTGGTGGTAAAAATACCATGAACGTCATGGTGCGGCAACCCGGAACGGTGACACAGCAAATCTCTTGTACTCATTCTTTCCGTTGCAAAGGAATCGTACATTTTAAACCAAGGAATATACTCCTTTACCGGCTTATCCCAGTCAAGTTTTCCTTCGTCTGCCAGCATGCCAAGTGCCAAAGCCGTAAAAGATTTCGTTGCCGAACCGATCGGCAGGGTTGTCGTGTCCGTCATTATTAAATTCCCTGCTACGTCACGGTACCCAAAACCCCTTGTTAGAATAACTTCACCGTCTTTTACAATTCCGACGGCAAGACCCGGCACATGCCATTCTTCCATCAGTCCTTCAATAAAACTGTCCATTCCGTTTAATCCTTTGAGTTTATCCTTACTCATAAAAGCCCTCCATTCCGCCGCTGTCGCTGGCGGCATAAATATTAATGAAATAACATGAGACTTCCACCATATTGGTGATAATAAAGTTTAAGGAAGATATACTATAAAGCACGGTGNNGCTTAAATATGTGGTTCTTTAAGACGGTAAGCTAATCGTTAACGTGTGATGGTTAAGTCAGTGTCTTTCCGTTATGATGATTCCATTCGTTTGTTAAGAATTCAGTTTAAAAAAATAAATTTCTAGAAATAGATATAATCATATTTAAAGTATAAGCGAACGAAATAAATAAAGCAATAATAAATTTTTTAATTATATATTAATTNNNNCGATTAGAAAAAAACCAAGGCATGACAATAATCACGCCTTGGTTTTTTGCCTTAGTAAAAGAATTCTATATTTTTAGCCGTCAAGCACGTAAATTGCTGATAAATACCGCTGGTGTCATTGCGGAAATGCAAATTGCCTTTTTAGTACCCGGGTTATATATCTTATGCGGTGTATTTTCAGGGAGATAAAGGCTATCCCCCTCGTCAAGGCTATATTTCTTATCTCCCGCCATGACCTCTACGGAGCCTTTTAGAGCAAATATACATTCTTCAGCGCTGTGCGAGAGCCATTCATCATTGCTCCAGGTTCCGGGATCAAGCTGGGAGTAAATAACGATCATTTTGGGGCTGGATTCTTGACTGGAACCCATGGGTGTTAAAAATTCATAGACAACATTGGAGTCAGGGAGTTCCATTTTTTGCCTCTTATTGGAATATATGACAGACGTCTGTGTTTCAGGCTTATCCAGAAAAGTGAATAAAGGGACATCTAGGCAGGTGGCTATTTTCCTCAGTGCCGATAGGGATGGCTCAATAATATCCCTTTCCAACTGAGAAATATATCCCGNNCCGCCGTAAAATGCGTTTTTTCCGCCAGATCATTAAGGGTCATTTCCTTGCTAAGCCTGATCTGCCTAATTTTCGAACCTATCATATTGGCACATCCTCCGGTTGTGGTCAATTTGGGAAACTATTAGTCTCAAGTAATACTTGGCACAACGCAGGTTACGCCGATAGCCGGTCTGGAACCTGCATTATAAATTTTGTGGGGAACATTTTCCTTAATAAAGATACTGTCGCCACCCTCCAGATTATACATGACATCTTCTAAAAATACTTTAACCGATCCTTTAATGATAAAAATGCATTCGTCTGCGTTATGGTACAAGAATTCGTCACCGCTTCTGGGATTTATCCGGAAAAAAAACAGTTCCATTTTTGTGCCTTGTTCTTTAGCAACGGGTGAAATATATTCAAATTCGATGTCGTTTTTTGGTTTCTTTAATTTACGTCTGCCCTCGGCTTTTATAAGGATAGGATCTTTGCCTTCTTCATCAAAAAAGTAAAACATTGGTACGCCCAATTCGCGGGATATTTTCCTGAGAGCGGATATAGAAGGGTCGATGATATTCCTCTCGAGCTGGGATATGTAGCTGGCAGTCACGCCGACACATGAAGCTAAATCATTCAGCGTCATCGATTTATTTTTACGTGCCTCGCGTATCTTGTCGCCAATCATTAAAACACTCCCTATAATAAAAGTCAAAACAAACTATACTTAATCTTATATCAAACAATAAGCATTGTCAATAAATAGGGCTCATAACCTGCAATACGTAATTTGAAATAGTAAGTAAGAATATAGATAAGAGGAAGAAAAAGAGACCATTTTATTGCAAACCGGAGCTGCTCAATGCGGCTTCGGCACGCCTGGAATGCTAATGGCAGGCAAAGCCTTATTGGATAAGAAGCCGAACCCAAGCGATAAAGACATAATGGACGCACCGGGCGGCCATCTATGCAGATGCACCGGCTATAAATCCATAAGCAAAGCTGTGGAAATAGCAATAGAAAAAAATAAATAGAGAATAAGACAAGATAGGACAAAAGACATAGGTCTTCTTGTCCTATCTTGCGTTTTATATGATTATACTTCAAAATTGAATAAAAATTATGTTTGACTTTGCAATAGACCATCTGATATAATATTTTCCCCCAATTTGACACATTATATAATATATGATAAAATATTAGATGTTGGGAAGGAAGGTGATTTTTTTATGGCCTCAAAAAACAGCCTATCCCTCATCAAAAGGAACGTTGACATACATGTAGGGGAAAGAGTGGTGCTTAAAGCCAATAAGGGTCGAAAGAGAATATCTGTTAGGGAAGGGATCATTGAGAAAACTTATCCTAGCATATTCGTGGTTCGAATAGATGGTGATGTTACCGAAGACGCAGGCAGAGCGGTTTCCTATAGTTATTGCGACATTCTTACTAATTCGATTGAAGTTTTCCTTCACAAGGACAATATGAAAATAGGATGTATGTAAATAAATGACTCCGGCAGGAGTCTTTTATTTTTTTGGAACGGCCATATATTGAATATAATCTACAATATATAATATAATGAAACTATAATTTTTGATTGGAAGAGGAACTAATATGACGGATGAAATACAGGTAAATATCGAAAAGGAAATAGAAGACATATTTTATCCAATGGTAAAAGTCCGCAGCGATACTAACACGGTCCATGAAAAGAAAATGGAATACTTTTTTATGGATTTTTTTGGACAACTGGATTATTTCAGGAAGAATAAAGAACTCTATGGCAACTATCCTATAAAGGGAGACAGTTTAAACAGGTCTGTCTTTTGGGGACTTGTGAAAGGCGATGGAGGTGATACAATAGTACTTATAAACCATAATGATGTGGTGGATATCGAAGATTTCAAAACCCTCAAGGCCTATGCCTATTCACCCAGAGAATTGGAAGTTCAGCTTCAAAAAATAAAAGGGAAGCTTTCCGCTGAAGTGCAAGAAGACCTTGGGAGCGGACAATATATATTCGGAAGGGGCACCGCGGATATGAAAGCGGGAGCTTCGATTCAGCTTTCACTGCTAAAAAGATACTCATCAATGAAAAACGTAAAAGGCAATATACTATTCCTATCCGTACCCGATGAAGAAAATATCTCGGCAGGTATGCGCAGCGCTGTCGAATTATTGGACAACCTGAAGCAGAAGTTTCATCTTCATTATGTTATAACCATAAATTCTGAACCGCACCAAAGAATTGATAAGGATACCGGCATAATTTATGAGGGTTCTGTTGGAAAGCTGATGCCTTTTATTTACGTCCGCGGTTCTTTATCCCATGCAGGAAAAGTATTTGAGGGCTTCAATCCTGTTAGCCTTTTATCGATCATCATCAATAAAACAAATCTCAATCTTGAATTATCCGATTTCATACCGGGCGAAGCTTCCCCACCTCCTACCTGGCTCAGCATCAGAGACAGCAAAACCCACTACGATGTATCTATGCCCCTTAGTGCTTGCGGCTATTTGAGCGTGCTCACTCTAAACAAGGAGCCATCTGAAGTTTTGACAAAAATAAAGGAAACATGCCATGAAGCTTTTGTTGAATTGATAGAGGATATGAACGTAAAATATAAAATATTTGCTGAGAGAAAAAACAAAAGCTTTGCACCGTTGCCATGGGAGGCAAAGGTTGTTACATATAAAGAGCTTTATGATGAAGCTTATGATAACTATGGCAGCAAGTTTCTAAAGGATTACAAATTGATTCTGGAGGAAGCGGAGAGAAAGGTCAAAGCCGGAGAAAGATCTATAGCTGATGTAAATTTTTATTTGGTTGAGGAGATATACAATTATATAGATGATCTGGCTCCAAGGGTTGTTATCGGCCTTGCTCCCCCATATTATCCAAATGTATCGAATATTAATATTAAAAATTTAGAGGATAGATGCAAGGATATCTCACGAAAAATCATGGATTTTTCCCGGGAGATCTTCGGACAGCCTTATATAAAGGAAAATTATTTTACGGGCATTTCTGACTTGAGCTATACCTATATAGAAAATGCTGATGCTGTGGCCAGTAGCCTGGAAGGCAATATGCCTCTTTACGGAGCTTTGTACAGCATTCCGCTAGATAAAATTCAAAATATATCCATGCCTTGCCTCAATATCGGTCCCATGGGTAAAGATATTCACAAGCTGACGGAAAGAGTGCTGAAGGAAGATTTGTTTTATAAGACCCCAAGGATACTGCATTATGTAATATCTTTGTTGCTGCAATGGCAGAGGAATTACTAATGCTGTGTTGAATCCTATAATTGAATCATTTTGTTAATGTATATAAAAGCATAAAATGCGTTAATTATGTATTCCCTGCTAAAACTCTTCCCTATCTTATCTTAATAGCAGCTCGTGTTAAAGAATCACATAAAAATTTTTATTCCTCACAATAAATTTTTATGCACTAAATGCATAAAGACTCTGATTGGTGCGTTGGACAATGCATATAAAAGCAATAGGAATATTGATAAATTTTTTTTCAATAAAGTATAGATGAAAGGAGAGTCTTAAATAAATATACAGAAGGTTACATATAATAACGACAAATACAATTTGTGTAAATTGCTCATGCTTGTTATAATAAAATTTAAAGTATATACTTAATATCAACAATGGGAATCAACTGGCACAACATATAATAATATATGTGCCAATCATAAAGTAGTATAGAAAGGAGTAGTTTAAATGGGTGATGACATAGACAGAGGACTTTTGAATGTAACTTCTGAAATAGGCAAGTTAAAGGCCGTACTTCTGCATAAACCCGGTAAAGAGCTGGAAAGGCTCACACCTGAATATNNCCTGAATATCTGAGACAGCTGTTGTTTGATGACATACCCTGGTTGAAGCAAATGAGAATCGAGCATGATGAATTTGCAGAGGTCCTGAGAAAGAGAGGCGCTCAGGTTCTTTATGTGGAAGACTTGCTGGCGGAGATTTTTGAAGATAAGCAAGTGAAGAAGAACTTTATCCATGACATGTTAAGACAGTGCAAAATCGATAATCCGGAGCTTCACCAGATAATATCTGACAACCTGAATGATAGAACTCCTGAAGAATTGGTTGAAGCAGTTATCGGAGGCTTGCAGAAAAAAGAAATAGAGGTTTCCGACAGGGAGTATAGCCTTACAGATTATGTAGAAGCCCAGTATCCTTTGTACATCGATCCGCTTCCTAATCTATACTTTATGAGAGATCCCGCAGCAGTAATGGGAAATGGTATAAGCATAAACTCAATGTATACGGATGCGAGACGAAGAGAGCCAATGCTTATGAGATATATATATGACAATCATCCTTTGTTCAACAAGGCCGAATCGCCCTTATGGTATGATCATACCATACCCCATAGCCTGGAGGGCGGAGATATGCTGGTGCTGAGCAAGGAGGTTATAGCCATAGGCTGCAGTGAAAGAACCTCGGCCCAGGGCATAGAAATGCTGACCAGAAACCTTTTCTCCGGCATGAAGGAGCTGAAGGAGGTTGTGGTGGTCAGAATACCGCCTTTGAGAGCCTTTATGCATCTTGATACGGTCTTTACAATGGTGGATTACGACAAGTTCACAATATACCCGGGAATCCAGGATAGGGTAGAGGTCTACAGGCTTGTCAGAGGTAAAAGCGGCAGGATTAGCGTGATACCTGAAGCCGATTTGGTAGATACCCTGAAGAAANNCCTTATAGAAAGCGGCGGAGGCGATGCCGTAACCGCTGCAAGAGAACAATGGAACGACAGCACAAACACATTGGCCATAGCACCGGGAGTGGTGGTGACCTACAGCAGAAACGAAGCCTCCAATGAAGTGCTGAGAAAAAATGGCATAGAGGTTGTTGAAATAGACGGCTCCGAACTGGTAAGAGGAAGAGGCGGCCCAAGATGCATGAGCATGCCGCTGGCAAGAGAGAAAATATAAAATAGGATTCAGAGCTCAGAGCTCAGGTGCTAGGGTGTGCCGCTGGAGCTTTAGGGAGGCAGGAAACACGGATTGACACTAAAATTCCATGGATTTTCACGGAGAAATTAAGCTGAGGTGTAGTGAGTATATATGGAGTTTTTTGAAGCTTCTTGAAGCTCTATGGTTATTATAACCTAAGACACCAGCGGCTGACCCAATAGGAATACCATATAGATACATAAAAGGAGGAATAATAAAATGGCGGTTAATTTAAAAGGCAGAAGTTTTTTAACTTTAATGGACTTTACTCCATCGGAAATCAGATATATGCTGGATTTGGCCCATGATTTAAAAGCCAAAAAGAGAGCGGGCATATATAATTACCTNNTCTTCTATTCGAGAAGACTTCGACCAGAACCAGATGCGCCTTTGAAGTTGCAGCTTTGGAAGAAGGAGCCCATGTCACGTATTTGGATCAAAACAGCTCTCAGATGGGTAAAAAGGAATCCTTGGAGGATACGGCGAAAGTATTGGGCAGATTCTATGATGGTATTGAATACAGAGGCTATAAGCAATCAGCAGTAGAAGATCTGGCTAAATACTCGGGAGTTCCGGTATGGAACGGCCTTACCGACATAGACCATCCGACTCAGATACTTGCCGATATGCTTACGATTGAAGAACACATCGCAAAGCCCCTTAATAAAGTAAAGGTGGTATTTGTTGGAGATACAAGAAATAACATGTCCTATGCCTGGATGTATGGCTGCGCTAAGATGGGCATGCACTTTGTAGCATTAGGACCAAAGGAATTATGGCCCAGTGAAGAAATAATGAAACAAGTAACAGAAGCGGCGAAAGAAACAGGTGCCATCATCGAAGTTTCCGATGATGTGGATTTTGCAGTAAAAAATGCAGATGTAATATACACCGATGTATGGGCTTCCATGGGAGAAGAAGATAAGATACCGGAAAGAGTGAAACTTCTTTCCCATTATCAGATAACCATGGATATGATGAACAAGACAAACAATCCGGATGCCATTTTCATGCATTGTCTGCCGGCCTTCCATGATTTTGAGACCAAGATGGCAAAAGACATGATGGACAAGGGTTACGACATCAGAGAAGTCACCGATGAAGTATTTCGCAGCAGGCATTCTGTGGTATTCGACGAAGCTGAAAATAGAATGCATACTATAAAGGCAGTAATCGTAGCTACATTGTAGTCAAATAATAAAGCATTCATTAAATATGCACATTTTTTTATTAATAGTTTACAAAGGTAAAAGGGCTTCCTATATAGAATATGACTCTAACGTATTCTAAGGGTAGATATTCAATATTTTTAGCGAGGAGAGAAAAACATGGGCGCAACAAAAGTTGTGATAGCATTAGGGGGAAATGCCCTCCAGGAAGCAGGGACTCCGGCAACGGCCGAAGCTCAATTTGAAGTAGTAAAAAAGACGGCAGGATATATAGCAGAAATAAGTGAAAAGGGTTATGAGGTAGCAATAGCTCACGGAAATGGCCCTCAGGTAGGAAGGATACTTCTTGCTTCTGAGACTGCATCCTCAGTCACACCGGCAATGCCTTTCGATGTATGCGGAGCCATGAGCCAGGGTTATATAGGATACCATATACAGCAAGCATTGAAGCATGAGCTTGCCAAAAAAGGCAAGGATATTCCCGTAGTAACTTTGGTTACTCAGGTTGTAGTCGATAAAAACGACCCGGGATTCAAAAATCCGACAAAACCAATCGGTCCTTTCTACAGCGAAGAAGAAGCAAAAAAAATTGCGGCCGAGAAGGGCTATATAATGAAGGAAGATGCCGGAAGGGGCTGGAGAAGAGTAGTTGCTTCGCCTGTTCCTGTAAAAATCGTTGAACTGGATTCGGTAAAGAGGCTCTGGGATTCTACCATAGTGGTTACTGTCGGCGGCGGCGGGATTCCGGTTATAGAAAAGGAAGACGGATCTTTGGAAGGAGTTGCAGCGGTTATTGACAAGGATTTGGCTGCAGAGAGATTGGCTGAAGATGTTGATGCGGACGTTCTCATGATCCTTACGGAGGTTGAAAAGGTTTCCATAAACTACAAAAAACCTAATCAGCAGGATTTGGCTTCCATGTCCGTAGAGGAAGCTTATAAACTCATTGAAGAAGGGCATTTTGCACCGGGCAGCATGCTCCCGAAGGTGATGGCGGCTGTTAACTTTGCAAAATCAAAACCAGGCAAAAAAGCGATAATAACCTCCCTCTATAATGCAGTTGATGCTTTGGAAGGAAAAGCCGGTACAGTAGTGACGATGTAATGAAACACAATAAGTAAATATATATCATAGGCCTCATACCGCAGCAAGGAATACCCTTGCAGCAGCGGTGCGGGGCCTTATTTCTTATTGTCAGCTTCTTTTGCTCATGCTAATTTCTAATAGAAGAACATATAAATAGGATATACTTGAAGAAAAAGTTATTATATAATATAACCAATAAGAAATCTTTATTTCACATATCTTTTTGGACATTTTATACAAAGGGAAATTCAGCATTTTGTAGAAGTTTAATAATATTCAAAAAATTATGACATTCAGATATTTTATGGCATTGGGTTTTCGTTTAAATCATTGGAGGTGGATGATCTTGAAGAAGTTCGAGTATGTTAAACCATCAACGCTGGAAGAGATGGCCGATATACTCCAGCAATATGGGGACGGGGCCAAAATACTAAATGGCGGCACTGACCTTCTGGTCAGGATGAGGGATAATCTCGTAAAACCTAAGGTTGTGGTAGATATAAAAGGCATATCAGAGATGAAAAAGCTTGAGCTTACAGAAGAAGGCTTGTTTATTGGTGCTGCAGTTACTATGAATGAAGTTATCTGCAGCAATATTGTCTTGGAGAAGTATAGAATACTGGCAGAAGCGGCTCATGAGGTAGGTTCCTATCAGCTCCGAAATAGAGCCACCATAGCGGGCAATGTATGCAATGCTTCACCTTCCGGAGACACTATAGCTCCCTTATATGTGCTTTCCGCAAAGGTAAAAATCTATAGCAAAGACGGTATAAGGGTAGTTCCTATAGAAGATTTCATCCAGGGTGTAAGAAAGATTGACTTAAAGCCGGCAGAAATCGTTATGGGCATATCGCTTCCCAGTATAGAAGGCAAAAATGGAGGCTCATACTACAAGCATGCAAGAAGAAAAGATGTTGACCTTGCTACGGTTGGAGTCGCAGCTTTCCGCAATGAGGGCCGGTGGAAGATTGCATATGCGGCAGTGGCGCCTACCATATTGCGGGGGCATAAAGCCGAAGCAATATTGAATGACTTGAAAGAAATCAGTGAGGACACCTTGNNGAAGTAACGCCCATAAGCGATGTGAGAGCCGGCAGGGAATACAGGCTCGATATGATCAGGATAAGTCTCAAGAGGTCCGTATTAGCTGCACTTATGCAGTATCAATAGGAATTGGGAGGTATGGTTAAGATGAAACACCACATATCCTTTAACATAAATGGAGAGAAGGTTCGTCTTGAAGTGGAGCCCAACAAAACGCTTCTCANNACTTGAACCTCACCGGTGCCAAGGAAGGCTGCGGCGCAGGCGAATGCGGCTCATGTACGGTCATAGTCGACGGCAAGGCCGTGAATTCCTGCATGATGCTCGCTGTTGAAGCAGACGGCAAGGACATAGTAACTGTAGAAGGGCTCGCAAAGAATGGAGTATTAGACCCATTGCAGGAAACCTTTATAAAAAATGCCGCTTTGCAATGCGGCTACTGCACTCCTGGGATGCTCATGTCCGCT
>DPSW01000358.1 GCA_003527145.1 Clostridiaceae bacterium
TTTGTTAAATAAGCTTATAGCTTCTTTTCTCTCCATATCACCAAATACTTCATAAGGATTTTTAACAAAGCATATTCTTTCTGAACCAGGTGTAGGTTTTCTTAATTGGCTTGAATAGTCGCTAGCTATATATACAGCCTTTGCACCTATCAGGGAGGCTGCCATGGCGCAGCCGGCAGACATCGCCTTGGTGCCTCCAGTAAAATCAGCATATATGTTTTGAGGCCTTCCCTGCTTTTCATAATAATTTTTAATTTTTTCATATANNAAGTCAACCTCTTCTAATGTATATTGGCTCGCCTTTATACCCGTAAAATAGATAACATCATCCAGCTTGTCCCTCGTTTCTGCTGTGAATAGTATAAGTATCTTCTTGGGCCTCAGTCCCAATATAGAAAATACAATAGGTTCATAAGAAGTGCCTAGTGTCAAAATCAAATGCTCACAGTTTTGAACTTCTGATTCCGATTCTCTAAACATCCTAACCAATAAAGGCATTATATTTTCTTTATAGTATTGTTCTGCTTCCGCCCTTATATCTTCATTCGTCCTATCCATGACTTCCCAATGCTGAGCTTTTTCTTTTATCTGTGACATTAAAATAGACATATTGTACCCCCTGAATATTTAATTCTTTTCATTTTCTTTTTGCCACATCTTGAGCTGCTCAGATAAAGCATCATTAAATTTTGCTCTTCCAGCATTTATTTCTTTCTTTTTATTTTTCATATTTTGATTATTTTGGGGCACTTTATCAATATAGCTTTTTCCATTTTGATAATGAAATTGGCCTCTAAAAGCCTTATCTGCAGTATAACTGGAATCGCACTTTGATATTTCTGGCAAAATCCGCTTTTTAGCAAACTCATTTTCAGGCTTTATCTCCATATATCTATAGTTATTTGCTTCCTCCAGCTTTACAATCTTCGATTTAATATGCATAAGCTCAATTATCGGCTTTTCTTCATCTATATCCTTCCCATTAAGTTTTTCTTTTGAAAAATATTTTTTAAATACATCTATATATCCATCAATATCCGCTTTGAACATATAATCAAAGCAGAATGAGTCATATTTCTTGTCTATATCTTCGATTTGCAGCTCTATATCATATACTTCCACTCTTCCAAAACCATAGGGCTTTGCAAGCCCTATATTTTGGCGGCATCCTTCATCAAGCCTCAATGCCCATAATAGCAAGCCTAGCTCATCTTCATAAAGATTGCTAAAATATATTTTGCCTTCAAAGCAGGTCCCCTCTTTTAAAGGATTTATATGAAAAGACATTATTTCATTATTTATTGTCGGTTGTTCAATATATTCCTTCAACCAGTATTGCTTTATGCCTCTCAGCCTGAAGTCCCCATCATAGATACTCAATTGCTTTTCATTTTCCTGCACAAGATACAAATTATAGCTGGTGGGTTTTGGCTCCGCCAAAATCATCTCTATTGAACTATCTTCATCCACTTCCGCTTTTCCTATAGCTACTGCATCTTCAAAGCTGACTCTGGATTTGTAGCTTATCTTTTTTTCTATGCCTTTTGCTTCTCTATTAGAAAAGCCAAAAATGCCATCCGCATAGCTTATACCTTGTACATCCTTATATCCTGGTTTTATACCATCTAATACGGATTTGCCATAGGAAACTCTTAAGTAAGGTGTAAAACCGAAATGCAATTCATTGTTAAAGTTTATATAAAATACGGGTTTTGAGCCGCCAATCTCAGGCAAAGCCCAAAATTCTTTATCTTTATTGATCTTAACTCCTTCTGAAGTCTTTTTTGCTTTCTTTGTTAGCACCAGGTCATCGAGATAGCCTTCTTTTTGTTTATCAGATATGTCAATTGCCTTCACATCATCCTTTGCCTTCGGTACAATATAATGGCTTAGCTTACCTCTTATGAAGCCTCCCGAGAGTATATATCCATCATTCTTATAAACGCTGGGTGCACCAATTTGTATTACTTTACCGCTCTTTTTATCATATTCAAAGGAAATCTTTGCTTGATAAGGCTTATAGGGGTCAGAGCTTTCGTCATTCACTCTTCCGTTTAATATGCCATCTTTTCCCTTAAACAAGCCCTCTTTATACATGAAGTATATTCCAGGCAAATTTTTATCTGCTCTTTTTCTTAACTCAATTTCATCAATTCTAAAATATGTTTGGCTTTCTATAAGCTCTTCGGCGGGTTCTATGCGAAGCTTTCCTCCTTCATTTACCATATACCCGGCTTTTACTTTCTTCGCAATCCTTTTTACTGAATCTATTCCCAGCAAAGTGCTGTATTTTTTACCCAAAGAATTATTACTAGCCACATCTCTGAATAGAAAAGTGGAGTCTTCTATATCGCTATCTTCATATTCGCCTTTTTTGCTCCTATTTCCCACAATGCTGCTATGGCTCAAAATCTGTACATTTGTCCTTATCATTCCTCTTATGGTATTGCCCGGAATCGCATATTCTCCCTTGGAGTTTTTAAAAAAATTTGCCTGCTTATCTTTGTCTATTCCGGAGGATACCATAATCGGGGTTTCCGCCTTTAATCTATAAGCTATGTGTCCGTTCAGAAGCTTTTTACCATCTTTATCTTTGTATGAATTATGCTTTGGAAGCTCAGAAAAATCATTATATCTTATTTGTGCCTTCGCAGGAAAGCTTACAAAATTATAAGGCNNGCGCAACCGCATATTTCCCTAATGGCTCTTTTTTTATTGGTATAGGCTTCATCTATTTTCGCCTCCATAAATCAATTTGCAAGGCTTGGTATAGTAAATATATGCCTGATTATCCTCATCATCGTAATCGATATATTGCTTTACCTTTAGACGGGCAGCATAATGTTTGTCATTATTCCTGTTATATAAAATGTATTCTCCCTCTGTATGCTCATCTTTTTCATCAAATATAGATCCTTTTATTCCATCCTCGCCATTGAAGATTCTAATTTCTCTTTTTTCGTTGAAGAATCTGCCCTCTATCATGTTGTTCAAACATATATCCAAATCCTCTATATCGGCAGTTAATACAGAATCATAGTTATAGATGATCCCTTGCTTCAAACCCAGTTTGAGTAAAAAATCTTTTTTTGCAACATCCTCTATTGAAAATGCATCATCTTTAAAATCTATTCCAAATATGCTGCTTATGCTTTTTTGATTCAACTCCCATAAGCTACTCTTTGCTCCCATTCACAAGGTCCTCCTTTCTGCAATTCTTCACAGCTTCTACATATTCATGCAATTTTTCTTGTCCCACAATACTTTTATTTATGAAGTCAATATTTACAAGAATTTCTCCATCTTTTAATGTCATAGCTTTTGCCTTAAATCTTCCCCTCCCTATGCTGCTATTGCCTCCCACAGTTAAGTCTTCCACGCCAAGATCTCTTAGCGCAAGTGCCAATATGCCTACAGCATAATCATCTATCTTTTTTTCTCCACATCTTTTATACATCACATCAAATTGGGTTTTCCCTTCTACAGGCATATCGTTCATCAAAGAGGTTCCCCTTGTCCCTCCTGTAAAATCATCTATCTTTATTCGATTATATATAATTTCTTTGCTGTCTTTTATCTTTGCTTCATTTACCGCAACTCGGCTCAATCTATGCCTCTTCTTTTCTTTATGTAAGTTGCCGAACATCTCCTCGGCAATGTTTCGATTGCCAAAATATTCACCGATTTTCTCAACCCTGGATCTTAGAGCTCCTTTGAAGCTGCTGCCGGGTATGACATAGCTACCTCCTGATTTTAAACTGGAGTCATCTGGTCCCTCCACTTCAAACCCATCTGGAGCCTTTATAATCACCGGAGTAGAAAATTCACCCTCAATGGCAAATTCAACAAAACTATCGCTCAGTTTTTCAGACATTATTTCATCCATTATTTTCTTTGCACTTTTGTAATCTCTTTTTAAATACCTCTCATAATCGCTGATGTTTTTAAAATCAAACTCTATTTCTTCTGCGCTCACAATTGCAAAGTTTCCAAGTCCATTGCTTTTTTGACTTCCAAATCTGATATGGCCTTTATCCAAGGCATTAAGACATTTATATATCATTTTTTTGTATGAAGGCATCTTCTCTTCGTCTGCATGTATTTCAAAGTTTAGGTCAAATTCTAAGCCTTCTCCCAGGTATACCCTATATATTTTAGCTTTGTTGACATGGCTTCCCTTTTCGCCGTCAATCTTCAGTCCGTCCCTTTTTTCAATGTTTGTAATTGGCGAAAAAGAATCGCTGATATAAACAGTGCTCATCATGCCTTTCTCTTCTTCTTGATACCCAAATAATGATATATCATCTTCTCCCTCGGCTCTTAGATATGCCCTGAAGCTTCCTGCTACGCTGGTAGCAGGCAAATATGCTGTATTACTGTCATTATCAAGCAATATTTCTCCTTCGCCGTCTCCTATATGCAAGGGAGATATACTTCTGATCTTTGCATGTATCATAGCAATTTTATTCATTATCATCTTCTCCCTTCCTTAAATGAAATCTACACAGCTCAATAAGCGTTTTCATATTCTTTCTATAAGCAAATCCTCCGTCAATTGAAGATTTGATATTCCCTATTTCTATCCTTTTTGCTCTATTTTTGCTATAAAACGCATTTACATCATCGCTATCACTAATAAACTTATCTAAAGCTTCAAAAAGCTTACCATCCTCATACTCAAGGCTTCTTATATGTTTATATGATTTGCTTCTCTTTTTGTTTAAATGCTCCATATATTGCTTATATTTTTCTTTGCCTTTATCAGGCTCTTCATAGTACAGAGATTTAAACATAGCCATATAGCTGCCCCACTGGCTTCTTTCCATATCTTTGGGTATTTTTATTGATGTATACATTTTTAGGACAGTTTCATTTATTACGGAATCAACCCTTTGCTCATATATTTTATTTATGATCTCTGATATCTGCTCTTTTTCTCCCTCTGATGTTTTATTCATTATAGAATGGATATCTCGACTGTTCTCCCGATTGGTCTCATCTTTGCATAGGCATGTATCCTCCAAGGTATCTAATATTACGAACCTTCCGAATCCATCAGCCTTTCTCTCTCCTATNNTTTATAAGCAGACCCTCATCTATTTCTCCATTTATTTTATATTTAAATACGCTGCCGGCTTTTATCCCCACTATCTGCGGAGTCCTGCAATTCCATTTATTATTAAAGGAAGTGATCCTTTTTGTCTCTATGGAGCTATAAGCAAATTTCTCCACGTGAATATTTAGTGCTTTGGCAATAAATTCAGGTTCTATATAGGTTTTGTATTCTCCTAAATCTGTTCTGTAAATAATATCAGACAATGCCAGTAAGTATATATCCTTATCAAAGCAGTATTTATCATTGAATTGATCGTACTCAGGATTTATATCCTCTTCTCTCATATCATATATGCGACACTTGCCGTATCCGCTTCCTTTTGATCCTCCAATATATACTATGGCATCTGACAACAATCCAAAAACTTCTCCGATATATTCTTCTTTTTCAACTTTTATAATACCCTTGAAGCTTTGACCTTTTTCTATGGCAGTGTATCTAAACAATTTATTATTTTCGTTTTTCTTGTTTATATGCAAATTCGCTATCTTTTTTATTTTTACCATTGAATAAGCATCATCGCTAGGCAACACAAACTGAGCATTCCTTACTTTTTCATACCTATCATCCAACTTCCGATCTAAACCCATCTCTATATTCAATCTATCATCGAAAGCCCTTATTCCTTGTTTTGGCGCAAAATAACACTTTGGAAATGGTATGCTCCTGACATCATCAACAATTGGATAAGCATTTAAAAATTTGATGCCTCCTTTGAGAAGCTTGTCCCTGTGTTCACCTGTATTTATATCCACATTATTATTCTTAATTATGTATTTATATATGAAAGCTCCCCTCACAGGCGAACCGGGAATATAATCCATGGATTCTTCAGAATCTATTTGTACATTTGACTCGGCAAGCTTTATATTCTCTAATGCCTCTATGGTATAGGTTATATATTTACTCAACCTTTTTCACCTCTTCCATAAGCTTGTCAATATAGTAATCCGTCTTATCGCTCCATCTACCATTTTCAGACAGCAACAATCTCAACCTGACTTCTCCTTTGCCTCTCGTCCTCATGCTTCCGATATGCCTCATTGAACTAACACTCAATGCTAATATAGCCAATTCCCTGTCGCTCAAACTCCTCTCGCAGTATATATCTGAATAAAGCTTTGGCCCTCTTCTTATAACTCTGGCTTGCCTTAGAGAACGATCTTTATAAGAGCCGTCATCTTCAATGGCTGTAAAGCTTCTGACCTCTTTCAGTGCATCTCTTATCTCTTTTGCATATATCTCATTATTTTCCACAGCATAAGCAAAAAAATTTTTTATATTCTCTTGTATGCAACAGTCTGAGAGTTTAATACTTCCCCATGCGATGATACCTGAATTTTCTTTGCCCAGCAGCTTATTAAGCTCATCGCTAAAATCCCTATTATAGCAGTTTTTTAATATGGTTACAGAGTCTTCCATATGTTCCCTCAGATTTCCTTTGAAAGTCTTAGCCTTCATATATGGCAATCCATAATTACCATATACTACTTCCAAATCTACAGAGCCGGGTATAGAATAGCCGCTCCCGAATATAGCTTCTGACAATAATTCTATTTCTATTTTATATCTCCCCACTATTTTACCCCCTCTCCATCTAAATCTATAAATAGGTCCAAAGCCTCCAGAGCATCATAGTACATGCAGTTATCCTTATAAAAGCAATTTTCTCCTATAGTGTTTTCTAATCTGGAAAAATAATTTTCTATCTTATTGGACTTTAGGAATAATTTTGTGTCATTCTCTCCCGATCGCAATACAGTATGCAATTGCTTTAGCTTGTTCCTGGCTATATTCGATCCATCAATCTCCAACTTTGATATGTTTCTTACAGCATCTTTAAAATTGCTATAATTATTCCATTTCTCTCCATTGTTGATATATAGCGGTCTAATATAAAGCTTCTTATTATCTTCAGATATGTAATTAATCCTTCTTATATCTCCTATGCTTTCCATTAATTCTCCCTGATCTATATGCCAATCAATCAGCGAAAAATCCTTATCATTTTCCCCATAATCCTCTATTATCCTCTTCTTTGCATTATTGCATAAATCCTCAGCTAGGGCATAAGCTTTGGAAAATGGATACGTAGACTTAATTATTGCAACTCCTGCACAAGCGTTTAAATTTATTCTTTTATCTCCATGCATTGTTATTTGCTTGGAATTAAGGTATTCTATAAAAATTTTTGCAGTCTCTATTCCAATTTTACCATTTGTAATATATGTTATATCATCACCCGCCAGTATTATTGGAATTACAGGGGATTTCCCATCTGCAATTAAGGTGTCGGCTGATAACTTATCTTTTTTTCTCATTATTGCTTCCATCATATGCGAAAAAGCCTCTTCATATAGCTTTTTAATCTCATCGCTAAAGCTCCGCAAGCTTTCCAGATATCGGGCATTTGTCTGCGCATAATTCCCATTACTGTATTCAAAATAGCTTTTTAACTGATTAAATCTCATACCCATTTTATTACCATCTATATGAACTACAGCCATATATTTTTTATCCCCTTTTGCAATATCTGAAAAAGCACTTACGCCTTTTAATGGTGATAGTAGTTTTTCAAATTTATCTGAGCTTTTATTTGAATTTTTAATTTTCACTTTTATTTCTTCGCTGATAAACCTTCCATCAATATCTGTATCTATAGCAGGCTTCCCGGTGGCCTCACATCTTTTCTCTATACCAAAGGAAAGCAAGGCTCCGCTATTTTCTCTCATGCTTTTCTTTCGAGCCAGCTTATTATATGCATTCCTGATAGCATCTGTGACCTCTCTTGCTTTATCGTCATACTCTTCTATTACCATGAAAAACTCCAACCCAGGATAATCTTTCACAATTTTTATGCTTACAGCTTTTATAAACTCCTTTGCTTCACTGCTATCCTTAAATCTATAAAGGCTGCCTCCGCCTCCGTTGTATATAAGATTATTAATATAGCGGCCGTTAATGCTAATAGGCAAGTCTTCAACTACTTCTTCTATAATAATTGAAGCCCCTATGTTTTCTTTTAGCTTGTTGCTGCAAAAAATATAGTCTTGCTTCCTGGATACCTCCCATAAAACTATTGCTTCCATACGATACCCTCCTTAAAAAGGCTCTATGATCATATTGATATAATCAACAAAGGATTCAGAATCTTTAAGTATATATAATCGCTTTTCCATCTCATATTCATAGGCTCTTCTTATATCCTTTTTTAATCCTTCGATCACATCTTCTTTACAATCGCATTTATAGACAAACTGACTTCTGCTTCCACCCAGCTTTTCTGCTATATCCTTTACTTTAAATAGCTCTCTTTTATATCTATCTTTTTTCCCCTGCCTGTAAGCAGATTGGTAATAGATTATTAGCCTGCCGTTTTTTAGAGCTAATGAATCTACAGATATACTGTTTTCCCCGCTGTTTTTTTTGGCCAAGCTAATTTTCCCATTGGGAATAATATATTGAATGTTGCTGCCGCCCTTTGTTTGGCATCCTTTGACATGGATCAAGTTCTGTAGTGAGTAGCCATGAATTCTTGTTATATCTTGTATGTTAATGTCTGTTGATAATAATGCTTTCTTTATTGAAGGTCTAGAAGTAAATATGCTGTTTTTAGTGTTCTCTATTATAGTCTCTTCATTATCGTCCAAATAGGAAATAACCACATCCAATCCCTCTATATGTTTGGCTAAAACCCTATCGCAGAATATTACAGACATAACCTTAGTAGCACCGGAATAGTCCAGAACTAACTTCTCTGTTTTTTTATTGCCGACTTTAACTCCCATATCCTCAATTATTAGATTAAATATCTCATTAATCGTTCCATCTATGGCTTTTATATCACTTTTATCACATTCTATCGGTACTATTTGAATATTTTCAATTTTTTCTTCTAAAACTATAAGAATATTATTTGCAATATTTTTGGTTCCAATATTATATTGACTCTTTGATGTGTACACAAGAAATACTTTAGTATTTGCATCAGAGTTTTTTAGAATTGATAAAAATGCAGGCAATGGATTAGTACCTAGTAAAGATATAATATAATCAGCTTTGTCATTCAATTGATCCACCCCTCGTAATCCAAACTTTTATTTCATCTTTCAAATTACCAAAGGATTTGGCGCCAAGTATCAATAGATTTTGGGGATCCGAGTTATCCCAGATATTAATAATCTCATCTTTCAAAAAGTCAACATCCCAGCACAGGTTTATATAGCACATTCCGGTTTCATCACCCGCTAGGTCCTTCGCCCTCTGCTTTATTTCATATAGCTTGTCCAAAACAAGCTCTTTCTCAATTGCTGAAGTCACAGAAACAGCATATAGCTTATATTGTCTATATGCTATAATGTCCACTTCAAAATTGCTCTCTTCTTCATTCTGAGTTTTCTCATAGTTGGCCGCTGTATAATCTAACACTCCTTCGCTTTTTAAATCCAAAAAGATGCTAAATATATACTCTTCCAACCACTCAGTTTTATTAAAATATTTATATAGCTCCTTATCTTTGCTAAACCCAAATTCATCGGATTTTTTATATTTAAAAGGCAAGCGCTCTTCATGCAATTTATTATCCAGCCAGCTATTGAATCCCTTTCCCTTCTCTTTTTTATTGTCTTTTGTTACGTCCCTAAAATAGTGATTTATATCTCCGATAAAGTTTATATGCTTATCATAGGTTTCCTTATCAATATTACAGAACAGGCTGCCCATTTCAGCTGCCAAATCTTTCATTCGCACATTTTCTTTTATTTTGTTCTCATTCTTCAAGCCATCATTATATGTATTTATGACATCATATACGGTATATTCATGTGTTGTTTCCAAGTTCTTCAGCTTTATAGAGTTAGATATATAATACTTCGTATCGCTTTTTTTAAATTCATAACACATCAGTTCTCTCTCGGGGTCTATATAAGAAAGTATCACATTTGCTTTAACCTTACATTTGCTGTAATTATAGTATCTGATTGCTTCATATGCAGCTGAAGACATCACTTTTGTACCACCAGTATAATTTAACTCAATGAATATTTCTTTATCAGCTTTTTGCAGCCTTCCTTCTAAATCTTCTTTTATAGCATCGCCTATATTGCTTCTTTCAAAACCATCTACAACAATATAATCTACTTCTATATTCTTCAACCTGTTCATGACTACTTTTTTAAAGCGCCCATATGGATTTCCTTTTGTAGAATCCGTGCATATGCAGACTATAATACCATTTTCTTTTATCCTCGTAATAGCAGAGATTAAATTTGGAAAAGGGTTTGTTCCCATTATTAGATACAAAACATCACTTTTACCATCTATTCTCACTCACAATCACCCCCTACAATACAATTTATTGCAATGACTATTATTTTTCCCATACTCTAAGCGAGTCATATTTACATTTTACTCTTATGCTCCTATGTAACATTTTTATACATATTTCCCAATGTAACTATAATATTCAATATATTCAGCAAAAATCCTTTAATTTTCTTAAAAGTTATTTTTAATCTATATAAGTTGCAATAAATAATTTACAACTTATATAAATTCGGTTAGTTTCCTGTTTTATCTGTTTTTAGGGCAAGGGGAGGGGAATGGTCATAAACTTTGGCATGCTTAGAATTCACAACTATTCTGTTATTCGACATTTGAACTGTTACCCCTGTGAATATGTTTTCCCCGGCAGAATGATCATGGTAATTCACTCCCTTATTTATTGGTTTTTGGTTATTGAGAATTATGCTTGGGGGGTGGCTTGCAAATGGTTTGCAGGTGCTTTTCAGAGGAAATAAAAAAGCACACCCACTCTTTTAAAAGCAGGTGTACCGATTTCTATAGCAATATATTTGTACTTACTTATAACAACACTTGTTTGATTAATTCCAGCGGCCTAACGATTTTATATCTGTGATTAAATAACCGCAACCTGTGTGCAGGTAATAGTCATCCATGCTTAAATCCAAATTGCCCTTGCCATCGTGTTCCGATATGCGAGATATGCAATCTTCTTGTAACGGAAAGCAGCCAATCAAAAAGGCTTTATACCTTTCCAGCAAAGGATATGCAATAAACTCATAAGGGTAGGTGACATCTTGCGTTTCTGCCAGCCATTCCTTTACTTCCTGCGGACTCCTAAGGGGAGATGCAACATACAGCCTCATTGATCCCTGTATTAAACCTTGCATGGTTTTAGAATTCACATAATCTACAGATTTAAATGCATTAATATAAGTACTTAGAGAACGTGGGTTTTTCACAACTGCCACAAATTGAGAATTGACAAATCATATCGCTCACTTAATGGCAGGTCAAAGTGAAGCAAACCTTTAAGATATGCTGGCTTGTGTATCTCACCATTGCTCCGCGCTCAAATACAACAGGAATAAATTTTTCTTATTTTACTTTGTTGTAGATTTAGGGAAAATAATTTGTGTTTCTGTTCCTACGCCACCGGTTCTTGAGTTTGCTTTATTTTCGTACTGCTCATCGAGTAGAATCAAGACGTTAGTAATGCTTGGATCTGTGACACTTTGCTCCATAAATGCATAGGTGTCATGACCTTCTTTCAGCGACTATTTATCAAATTGTATATCAATTCCATCGTTTACTATATCCGTTTCAGGCGATAATACTTTTGCTTGATATTCTTCGGATCCTCATGCATAAGAAATAAAGGCTTGGGGATGTTCAGTTTTTGGATTGCCATGCGATTGCCTCCATTGTGCTAATCAGTTTTTCTGATATTAACAGACATTATCTC
>DPSW01000202.1 GCA_003527145.1 Clostridiaceae bacterium
CCAAGTATCTTCTATCCGTTGAAGTTACTGTTGTTAAAGATGATGAAACAATACCAGCTAGAATAATCTATGTCCGAAACAAGAATAAGAAGAAAGATTATCTGGCACTTATTACGACTGATATGTCAATCACCGAAGAAGAAACCATAAGAATCTATGGGAAGCGCTGGGATATTGAAGTTTTCTTCAAAGTATGCAAATCATACCTCAAGCTTGGTAAAGAGTGCAACTCCCTATCCTATGATGCAATGACCGCTCATGCAGCTGTTGTTTTTACAAGATACATGATGTTAGCCGTTGAAAACAGACAGACTTTAGACAATCGCACCTTAGGTGAAATCTTTTACCTTTTCACAGATGAACTTGCTGATATCACATGGATTCAAGCATTTCAGATGCTGATGCAGGCGTTTATTAATTTATTTTCAGATAAATTGTCATTATCGGCAAATCAAACAGATGAACTAATGAACGCATTTTTATCAACTCTTCCAACTGGATTGAAAGAAAGCCTTGGTTTGTGTTCATAAATCCAATTATATTATTGTCAAATATTGAATTTTCAAGGATCATAGAGCTGTTTTGGCGTGCGAAGTTTTAGTATGATAATTTGAATCTGCTATCTGTCCCCGGCACAATTGCCAAATGTTGTCCGCTAATGTTGCAACCGTAAAAATTACACAATATAATAATGCTGAGTTTTTAACGGTTGGGACAAAATTTGATTTCATTTAATTCCCCCAATCATTACTTAAGGTTCTTGTATTGCTCTTCATAATCTCTATTAATGTTTTTCAGAAATTTCTTCAGATAAATTTTTGAAAACTCTTCGGATGAAATATCAAATCTATTTAGGACATCCATAAAATACATTATAACATCTCCTAATTCCTCAATAAAATGTTCCCTAACATCGGGGTTGTCCATAATTTCCGCCTCGCCCTTTTTCTTTATAATTGCAATAGCCTCTCCAATTTCTTCAATCATATAAAGGATAAAGAATTTTGCATATTCCGGCTTCATAGGAGACCAGGTCTCACTATGTTTCTCCCATAAGTCATACGATAATTTTAGCATATCTGATATTTTTAAATCATTTTCATTAGTAGTCATTTACTCTGCTCCTCCTTGGTTTATAACCCTCTGCAAATACACAATATTTTGCTTGTCCTATTATCTTCCTCTTAATCCTAAGAGGAAGTTATATATCGGGGCTATCTTTTCAAATCCTTCAATTAGATCATCCACTAGAAGCGGAGTAAATAAACGTTCATCAATCTTTCTGCTGCAAGCAAAGTATAATTCTTTCCTCTGANNCATTCATTTAATTCTTCCGGTAAATCAGGATTAATAATTCGCTTATATTTCTCGCCTTCAAGTTTAAATATGTTTTGTTTCATGTATAGGGAATGAATTTTAGTGAACTTCTTTTCTCCCTCATCTATCATGCTTCTTAGCTTTGACATAAATTCTTTTGGTAAATTGTAAAAACCCATTCCATATCTATAATTATCGGGGCATATCTCAAAGAAATACGTTGGTTCTGCTTTCCAGTCCTGATATGTCCTTTTGAAAGCAATCCACATATTCGTTCTATATGGGCTCTTGTCTTTTGAGAATCTTACATCGCGGTTTATTCTTGATATTGTCTTCTTTGGATTCACATCTAATAAAGGATCAATAGACAACATAAAAGGACCTAAATTCAAAACAAGCTCTTCAAATGGTTCATACAAAACTTTCTTATACCTGTCCCTATTGGCTTCAAACCACTGCTTATTGTTATTCTCATTTAGCTCTTTCAGATATTTAATGGTATCTTCAGAAAAACCTTTAAACATTATATGACCCTCCAATCAATTTTTCAAATGATGATTGCCTATAACAGCTTGATATCCCTGCTTCTGTATCTTCTTTATTATTTCTTCTGCGATTAAGTAATGTAGCACTTTAGAAGCCAATACTTTCACCCCATTGATTGTCCTCAGTTTTCAAGAAAGTTCATCACCTGTTTTTCTATTTCTATAAATGGCAGTTGTGCAATATATGCTATATTATATTGAATATATAGCTTTCTGACCAGTTCAGCACCAAGGAAATATCCCACATCACTTATTTCCAATACTTTAAACCAATCTCCAAAAAAATCTCGCGTTCCTTTCCCTTCATCATGCAATGCTTCTAAATATAACTTTTTTAGCTGTCTCTCATTAATTCTACATTCTTCAATCCACGCTCTTCCTCTTGAATCAGCCTCTTTGCCTAATAGCTTGTATTGAAAAAACTGTGCAAATCCTTCTTCATATAAAGACCAAATACCTTTGTTATAATTATTTAGCTCAACATTACCAGGTAAATTATCCTCACCTCTAATTTGAAAATGAACAACATGACAAAGTTCATGTGATATAAGTGATTCTATCTTCTGTATTGTATGCCAATTAAGCTCTGCGATTTTATCTATGCCATAGAGAACTGCTCTTTTACCGTTATAGGTATCAACCCATCCTGCACTATTGCATAGCCCGCAATATAAAACCAAATTTATGTCCAAATCCAAATTAAATACTTCTTCTGCTCTTGTGTTTATACTCTTCATAGCCTCCAATATATTTTTATGGGCGCATGTCATTTTATTGAAGTCTTTTTCAGTTCTGTTAAAGACCTTCTCCTGAGCAATCCTTCTCCAGCTATAACCTTTAGACNNATCTTTACATTTTTTCTCCAGCTCGGGATATTTTGATATATAGCACCTTTCCCATAAATCAATTTTATCTTCTACAGGTGAATCTAATTTCTCACGAAAGCATATTTCATAATCTTTAAATGTATCAATAATATTTATCATAATGTTATTCCCCCTGAAAAATCCCAAGCATTAAAAAGGCGTTGCATAGCCGACACGCTTAAGTCTTAGTTAACTCCTATCTTGGTGAAGGCTGGCTGGCTCTACTTCAAAGCTTGTCCTTATTATTGTGTCATCTATACCCTATAAATTATTCATTTGGGGAAAAACCNNGCATATACTCTTTGACCTTCTCCTCATCCGTAATTGCAACATCTAAAGGTGTATAAAGAACATATGCTTTCTCACCCTTTTCAGCTAATAATTCGCCGGCCATCGGAGGATCATTCAATGCTTTTATCATTTTCAATGACCTTAAATTTACCTTGCCAGCTAGATGGAATTTCAAAAGTAAAGCCATATTTCTCATTTATATAGTAATCCTTTGTTTCTTTTACCTGACATCCTACTGTTATGCTTAAAATCATCAGTAATATTAAGGTTGATACTAATAACTTCTTCACCCTTAACATTGTTAATCGCCTCTTCAATGTATCTAATTTCATTTATNNTATCTATTCCTTCAAGTCATTTATAAATAATTTTTATCTTTAAGAATTTTCAATGTTATTTCTTTAGCCTCTTGTCCTCCGGCACTTTTTTCTGTTGCTTCATCAGCCTCAATATTTGTTGCAAAAAAGTAAACCTCTTCATTATTTTCAATGTACCCGACAAACCAACCATTTATATATTTTGATTCCGGTGCGTTATTTTCCGGTTTTGAACCTGAACCCGTCTTCCCTGATAACTTAATTCCATTTTCAGTAGTTAAAACGATAACATCCTTAACAATATCTATATTCCTTTTGGAAAACGGCAATTGATAATCGTAAAATTTTCTTAAGATATTTACTTGCTCTATGGGTGATATCTTCAAAGAGGATTGAAGCCAAAATTTTGTTATACCGCCAGAAATATCTTTGTTTCCATAGTCCGTTCTATTAATATAATCCTGCATCTTGTCTTCGCCAATCTTTGATGCAAGGATTTGGAAATACCAAACTACTGAATTGGAAACAGCAGATTTCAACGTTTGGTCCTTATTCCATGACTCAATTGAATAATCTGTTCCATCCCATTTAAAACTGGTGCTTTCATCCTCCAACACTTTGGTCTCAAGACCAATTAAGGAGTTAATAATCTTGAAGGTTGAACATGGCGGAACTTGTTTTTGACTTTTGGGTTGATTAAATATCGTGTATTCATTCTTATTCTTATCAAATAATACAAAGCTCCCCTCATATCCAGTAAAATACTTGCTTAAATCCTCATTTAGAACTTTTTCTGCACTATTTATTTTCTTAGGAGTATTAGTGGCACTGCTACACCCAATAGTAGCAACTAAAAAAGTGAGAAATAAAAATGTTAGCATTATTTTTCTGATCACAAACACATCCCTTCAATATTCTAATATTGCTCCATAACTTGGAATTTTTAATCCCTATTAATTTTGATATCCTTCTAATTCCTCTAAAAATTCTTGATAATCATCATTTTCCCAGTAAAACGTTAGTTCATCTTCTGTATATTCTTTAGTAACAGGGAGCATAAATGACTCACCTACATCTAACCCCAATTCATTTAAAACAAGCTGTGCAAACTCTCTAAAAGCAAAACCGATTGCAGTAATAATATTCTTGTCTTTTACTATAGGTTGATGAATGAAATTTTCCTTTTTAATGAATGAGAATACATCAACCATTTGCATAAAGATACCGGCTGTAAATTTTACTTCACTTAATAGATCTGCTTTAGCTAACAAAAGCGGAGAACTTGATATTGATGCTATTAAAATGTCTTTGTCTTTCAATCCGGAAAGAAAATTAATAAGCCGGTTATCATATAAAGCAGGCAAAGGATTAATGATTCCAGGCAATATAACACAGCTGTAATCATCTAAATCTACATCATTAAAAGTTTTTGTAGGTGTGACCTGAAAGCCTTCTTCACTTTCATAAATATTTAGCTCACTACCCAAATAATCTATATCTTTACCAAACCATATTTTTAAGCAAGAAGTTAGTGTAGTGATTTCTTGTAAAGAAAAGTACGGGTAAATAACTACTGCTATCTTTTTCATACTCAAATTCCCCCTTCAGATTTCGATTTATCGGATTTGTTATGCTTAATTCATAAATCGCATTTTCTATTAATGTAAATCAATTTAGATGAATGCAGCTTAACTTTATAATTAACTTACCAACGATATTGCCCATATATCTAACCTCATCTGATATAATTCTTCATCTAGAATATTTACTCAAATACCAACTTACGGTGCCCATATAAATCAGGCCTTATTCCCAAACCAACGTCGATTAAATCTTCATCATCATAAACACCAAATTGTTTACCTGCTGGAACTTGAGCAGATTCATTAAAACAATAATATCCTAAAAGCTTATTCTCTTCGTCAGCAGCAGAAAAGTAATTACCATCAAGTAGTTCTCTTATGCAGCTATCACTTCCATCATAGCTATAAATTGAATATGGCTCTTGGTAAATCCATTTTGAAATTTCATTTGCTTCTTCATAATTCATCCTTTTTATGTTTAGCTTCATATTTATCTCCATTTTTAATATTATAAGTAAATTTGCCGGCTTGCGAATGAGCTCTCACCTATAGCGCGGGATTGCACAGTTAAGGTAAGACAGCCAAGTTACCTGCCGACGACTCCTTCCTTATGTAGGCAGCTTTTTCGGCCTCAGAGCACTATGAGTCTTTCATAATTCCTTGTACCTTGTAGTACCTCTACCTCACGTTTGGCAGCACCCATTCTAAAGCCTTTTCTCCAGCGTCCTTGCAAGAATATTGGTTTTGGGCGATTGACCATACCCCATTAAGTTAGGGTAGTCACGCATGGTAAACTCTTTATTTTATGTATCCTCGCGTCACCATCCAATCTATACTTTNNGTATATGATCAGTTTTAGACTCAATTGCCCAAATAGCTTGAGGAGAATATTGTTCTAAAGCCTCACATACTTCATCTAAAGGAATATTCCCCATCCCCAATCCTAAGTGTTCATCTTCAAAACCATTATTATCATGCATATGTACATAACCTATCTTACCTTTTAACCTCTTTATCCATTCAACAACTGAAATCTTAGAATTGCAATGAGCATGACCTATATCCAAACAAACATCAATATTTTTACCTTGTAGTCCCTCAACCACCTCAAATAACATATCACTATCAAATTCTAAAACATTTTCCAAATGTATTTTAATATCATTACTCTTATTTGCAAAAAAATCATCAAAAAACTTAAAGCTTCTTTTTATCCAATTTGGTGGGTAGCTTGTCTTAGGCACATACCCATGATGTAACACAAGATTTTGAGCCTTCAATTTTTTAGCGGCACCATAAGCATACTCAAATCTGTTCCTTGTTACCTCTCTAATCATCTTATCAGAACTACCCAGACATAAATCCGCAAAAGGACCATGGACTGATTTGCTTTTAACATTTTTTATAGCATCAATATGTTTTTTTAATCCATCAATCTCTTTTTCAAGGTACTCTGGATCATAAAATGATTGTACCTCAATACCTAAAGAATATTCCTGACATAATAATATAACGTCCAATAAATCTGTATCATCACACAAAATTATTTCCTTCATAAATACCTCCTAGTTTATATATAATCTTGGAGGCCTTACCTATTAAGAGGCCGCCAAAACATCGCTCCTCCAAACCTCACAAAGTCCTGTTTATCTATTGTACAATATATAAAAAATACGCAGTATTT
>DPSW01000096.1:0-1189 GCA_003527145.1 Clostridiaceae bacterium
ATGCCATCAAAATCTGCTTTATATGATTTTATTTCATCTTCCAAAGAGCAAAATGCCGGTGTTCTTCCATGGCCAGGCAAGTCAATAGATACAATGTGATATCTATCTTTTAAGAGTTCTCCTAATTCAAGAAAGCTCAAACTGGTGCCGCCCAATCCATGAAAATAAATAATTGTAGGATTCTCTTTTCTTCCCCATTTACAAACCCGTGCCTTTGTGTTTTTATTATTTATAAAAAACTGTTTCATAATTTCCTACTCCTGCAAATAAAGCATAACCTTATTCTGCACCGCTTTAGCAGTATCTTGGGCACTTTTTTCATTTTTCATATATTGCTCCACTTCATTCCGTACTATCTCATTCAACTCAATATCAAAGGGCTCAATTTTGTTTATTTCCGCCATAAGGCTTTTTAGATTATCCATGTCCTCATCTGTAGGCCTATACCAATCGGGAGGCATTCCATCCTTATCGCTAAACATATCTGCTTCGCTTCTTTCGTCTGCTTTATTATTGACAGGTAAATTATTGCTCTCACTAAGTTTAAGCTGCATTTCTTCAGATAAAAGCAGCTTTATGAATTCCCATGCCTCTTCCTTATATTGCGAATTGCTGTTGATTGCTATATTGCGGGCACGCACTTCTCTTATATCAGTGCTCAATCCTCTGATAGCAGGTATAACATCAAAGCTATTATAATATTTGCCACATTCATATATTTGCTTATACGAAACAAACGTGATAGGGATAAATAATATATCTTCCGGGGCAAACTCCCCATCTGAGTGTATAATTTTCTTCCCGTCTATATCAGGGTGAAATAAATGTTCATCATCGATGCGCTTCATAAGCTCCAGTGCCCGTATAAATTCTTGACTGTCAAATCTGGCAAGCCTATTTTCTTTGTCAACATAGTAGTCTATATCTCCGTAAATTATATAATAGAATAACGCTTGAGGCCCCATTTCAGGAAGCATATAAATCTTCATATCAGGCTTTCTGTTAGCTTCTCTTATCACGGTGTACAGCTCTTCCCAGGTCATATCCTTCTTTAAGGGAATCTCCTTTTGCTCCACCAGCTTGGTGTTGACCAAAAAACATTCCATATAGTAATCAACAGGCAAACTGTAAAGCCCATAATCCGCTTTTGATGCATTTATTAAATTTTCATCATAGTCTTTTATATTAA
>DPSW01000096.1:1224-4221 GCA_003527145.1 Clostridiaceae bacterium
ATAGGAAAATCACCGAAGATAATATCCGGCCCTTTTCCTGCCATCAGCTCTGCATTCAGCTTCTGTATCATTTCATCAAATGATATTTCACGGATATCATTGATTTTTATGTCAACATCAGGATGTTCTTTCTCATACTGTATAATAGCATTTGAGATAGCGTTACCAAAATCATAGCTCATGTGTATAATCAGTCTCTTTTTATTTCCCTCTGCAGCACGCTGCTCGCTTGCATCCTGCTTTACAAAACAGATGATATTTGATTTTTCATCATCATAGCTTTGGACATATATCTCCTCCTCATCATCTACCAGGAATCCAGTTATATAATCAAAAGCGGACAATTCTTTGATATCCAGCAGTCTTCGGTCAACATCCCCCTTGGAATCATAATTGAAAATGACTCCATCTTGCAGGCCGTATAGCTTGCCTGAGTTTCTGTTGCAATATATATAATCCGGTGCATCCAGAACTTTAAGCTCCTTTTCCCAAATAGCTTTATCATTTTTCACGTCAAATTTTTGTATATAGATTTTCCCGCCTGTATTTCTTTGCAATAATATCAGATTGTCCTTCTCATCTACAGCGAAGTCTGAATATTTAACTCTATCCCAGGCTTTTATGCTGTTCAGGCTTTTGTCCAGCACTTCGACCGTCCCATCACTTTTACGCACATAAAGGTTTCCGTTTTTATCCGGCATCATCTTAGTTATGAACTTTCCTTTTAAGGACTCTGCGTCTCCCCTTGCTTCCTTTTCAATCTTGTCACCGGATTTCTGTCCCTGTTCATCATAGATTACCAGCTCCGTGATCATTCCGGTTACTTCGCTGCCCTTTCTTTTATAGTATTGTAAAAGGGCGTACAGCTTGTCCCCGGTGCCGTATGCGAGAGACATGCCTCCCTTGAAGGTATCAGGTATCTCTCGCAGCAATGCTCCTTTTTTATCAAGTATTAGTATTTTCTCCTTTTCTTCGTCAAATACTGCAATTTCTCCTTTACTGTTGATACATGGGCTGGAAATGTTCTGCAGCGCCATAGCAGTGTTTAATTCTGAAGCCTCATAGCTATATGCGCTTTCTTCCATGGCATCCTTAGAATTTGGTGTGTCAACCGCTTTACAGCCTGCCATGGNNGAAAACAGCATCACAAATATACATGCAATGCTGATGATGAAACCGGCCGGTTTTTTGCACTTCATACCTATCCCCCTACCCTTTATTTATCTATACTATTTAGTCAATTGAATATCAGAAATTTCATTGTTTTATTTATTGTACCGCTAAATACGAAATAAGGGAATGAATGGAAGTCAAAATATTTGCTGCAAAAAGAGCCAACGGGACGGTTTTTCATGGTTCACTTGAGCCACTTCAAACCGTCCCCGTTGATCTATTCCTTATATTGCAGCAAATATAAATCGTAATACATGCCTTTTTTGTCCAGAAGCTCTTGATGCTTGCCCATTTCCCTTACTTTGCCCTTGTGCATGACGATAATCTTATCTGCATGCTGTATGGTGGAAAGCCTGTGGGCTATTATGATATTGGTCCTGTCCTTTATAAGCTTCTTTATAGCATCCTGTATCAGCATTTCCGTCTCAGTATCGATATTGGAGGTAGCTTCGTCAAGCACCAATACAGAGGGGTTGAAGGCCAGCGCTCTTGCAAAGGCCAGCAGTTGTCTCTGCCCTGATGAGAGAGTAGCTCCTCTTTCCATTACTGTTTCTTCATACTTTCTGGGCAGCTTGTCGATAAAGGTTCCGGCATTTACGAAGCTTGCAACCTCTTTTACCTTTTCATCGGTTATATCCTCATTATTCAATCTTATATTCCCTTTTATATCTCCGGTAAAGAGGAAGACATCCTGAAGCACTACCCCGATTTGAGAACGAAGCTCGTATTTGTCTATTTCCTTGATATTTTTACCGTCTATAAGTATTTCGCCTTTCTGTATATCATAAAGCCTGGTGATAAGGCTTATTATTGAAGTTTTTCCTGCTCCTGTGGCACCTACGAAGGCTGCTGTTTCACCGGGATTGATGGTGAAGCTTACATCCCTTAAGACCCAATTCTCTCCTTCATAAGCGAACCAAACATTTTTAAACTCTATCTTGCCTGTGACCTTATCAAGGGGCAGAGCTTCACTGGGGTTCTTGATGGTTTCCTCTTGGTCTAAAAGCAGGAAGATTCGCTCTGACGAAGCCATTGCAGACTGCAGGATATTGAATTTCTCGGTCAAGTCATTTATGGGCTTGAAAAACTGGTCGATATAATTTACAAAGGCAAAGAGAACTCCAAAGGGCACCTCACCTTGGAGGACCTTTCCTCCTCCATACCATATGAGAAGGGCTAAAGACAGCGAGTAGATGAGGTCCATGGAAGGCCTGAACACCGCAAATACGAAGAGCTCCCTCATGCTCGCCTTCCTGTGCTCATCATTTATACCTACGAATTCATCATATTTATAATCTTCCCTGTTAAATATCTGGATGATCTTCATGCCTGAGATATTCTCGCTCAAGGTAGAATTTATCTTTGCCAGCTTCACTCTGACCAGCCTGTATGCTTTTCTGGACTCCACACGAAAAATGGCCGCGGACAAAAATATGAGAGGTATGGCAATAAAGCTTACCAAGGCGACCTTTGCATTCATCCTGAGCATGACGATTACGATTCCTATAAGGGTAAATATATCCTTAAAAAGATTTACGAGGACCGCAGTATACATTTCGTTGAGGCTTTCCATATCGTTGCTGNNCCCTTGTAACAAGCCTGCCCACAGGATTTCTGTCATAGAAGGATAGGGAGAGTCTCAGCAAGTGTGAGAAGAGCTCCTGCCTCATATTGTATATGATCTTCTGTCCCGTATAATTCAGCAGGTAAACCTGGATATAGTTGAATACAAAACCTCCGGTGATGACAGCAAGAAAGAGCAGAGATATTTTTTCCAGCCCTGCCTTATTGCCTGCCGCTATGTAATCATCTATGGCCACTTTC
>DPSW01000427.1 GCA_003527145.1 Clostridiaceae bacterium
ATTGCTGTTGATAAAAAAGGAATGCATCCTATCAAAGTCATCACTTTGATATCTTCTGAATTTTATTTCCATAATATATGCCTCCTCACAAGTTATAAGTCTACTGTACTGCCTGCGAAGCCCCTATGAAAACTCTGCTAAACTAATATGCCAATAACAGACTTGATGATCAAATACTCAAAGGCAACAGACGCTATACATGCAATAATGAAAAATGACAGTTTTGCTTCTCCAATCTGATCCTTCCAATACTGGCCTCTGAACAGCGAAAAAAGATCAGGAGTAAATGAGTATCTGACCGACTCTTTGAAATCGTCGGAATCTCTGAACATGACCTTAAAAATAATTTTATACAGAGGTATATTCACTATAAGCAATACCACCATAATAAACGCTTCTATATCTATCACCTCCATTATAGCAACGCCCAAAGGCTGTTTGCCTATTTGCACCTGACGATCAGATAATCATCGTAATGTTCAAACCCTAATGCATTATATGCTCTGACAGCAGGTGTATTATTCTTTTTGACGGAAAGAGTGGGCATTTTGCCCTTGCCTATTATTCTCCTGCATATTTCAGATACGACTGCTTTGCAGTATCCTTTGCCTCTCTCCTCTTCAGGGGTATAGACGCTTCCAATCTGGCTTATGCCCGGAGTATAAGTCTGAATGCAGGCTTGAGCGACCATCTCGCCGGCCTTTACTGCAATGATAAAATCCTCTTCTTCGCTCCTTTGCACCAAAGATTTTATGGCATCCTCTCTTGTCATGATCTCATTGAATCCCTTTTCGCGGGCATTTATAACGAAATCGACTACCGCATCATTGCCTGCTCCTCTCGCATCAATAAAGTCTATTCCATCCAATACATAAGGCTTAAAGCTCTTATTTACAAAATAAGCACTTTCATCATATGCCTGAATCTCTTTATAAGCCTCGATTTCGTCATATAAAGGCTTTACAATTTCACGCATACCCAGTAAAAATTTAAAGCTTCTCTCCCGCATGATTCCTGCAAATAAGGGCACCGCAGCTTCCGTCTCATAATGGGGTATGCAGCTTCCAAGATTATAGAAGGGCAGGATGCCTTTCAGCTCTTCACCCTCAAAGAACCCATAATAATCTGCACACCTTCTTATATCCCGTTTGTTATCTACGCCGAACTCAACAATATTGGCATATAAAAATGATGTGCCGATTTCGTTTCTCCCAAGATACTCCATAATAATTTGCTTGTCAGACTGTGTAAGTAATCTGATCATCTTCGCCACCTCCTAAAATAAAAAACCCCGCAAAATCACTCCCAAGAGTGACTCCGAAGGGTTTATATCCGTTCGTGTAGGATTGCCGCAATCCCTATGCTGCTCGCAAGCTTGTGCTCAAGCATACTCACTTTTTATGTATTATTGCATATATTTTCCATACTGTCAATATATATAGGAACGGTTATGAGCCGCTCCTGCTATATATTGACAAATGTGATCTCGTTTCCGTTTTCAGAGACAACCCGCTTAAGGTCCTCATAGGATAGCATCACTGTAGCGGTATTATCGTTAGGATGTACTCCCAGATTTGCTTTGCCTACTAAATCCTTGTCAAAAACAACCTCTACCTCATGAGCAGCATCGTTGATTATTCCTAAAGGTGAAACTGCGCCTTTTTTCAGCCCAAGATATTTCTCAAGCCTTTCCTCTGATGCAAAGCTCAGCTTTGTGCTTCCTATTTGTGCCGCAATATTGCTAAGATCTGCTCTCTTATCATTGCGAAGAATAATGAGATAATGCTTTTTTCCCTTTGCATCTCTGATAAAAAGATTTTTGCATACTTCAACCTTATCGGTTATGCCCAGATTTTCCATTTCTTCAATGGTATAGACCGCAGGATGGTTGATGACCTCATATTTGATGCCCATAGCAGTCAATTTTTCATAGACCTTTTGCTGTGCTTCCATTTTCGGATTCAACTCACTTTCTTTTGTATTAACCGTACCTTCTCTTGAAGGAGGCCTTATTCAGTGCTAGGCTGCTTCTTCCATCGGTCCTTGCCGAAGAACCATATAAAGTTCAGCCTTTGTAGCATTTGCATAGGGCGTTACAAAAATCACCCCTATGCCAAAAAACAATGCCCCCAGCAAATACCATCCGATGAAGGACAGATCCAGTACAAACATATCTAATTTATGGCCTTCAGTCATATCCCGGCTGAGTTTTATTGCCTCTTGNNCGGTTTTCAGCCAGTATATAAGGTGCCATTGAATACTCGTAGGATTTTATAATACCTGGTATTATCAGCAGCAGATACCATAGAAAGTTCTGAACGCCCCTTAGCAGCATTGCCTTTATTATACCCATATAGTTTTCCCTGTCAAAGGCATATTTAAAACAACCGCTGCTGTCTTCGTACCGGGCAGATTTGATAAAATATCTCCTGCCTCCTACTTCCAGCGAATACCCTAAAAAAATGCGCAGGACAATCAAGGATAATATGATCAAGATCACCATGACACCAAAAATTGCGAAAAAAGTTGGTAGATCAAAGGGCATAGGGCCTCCCGAGTTTCTGTAGTTATTATAGCTGCTCCTGCCCGAGCTTCCTCCCCCGCCACCTTCGCCTCCTGCAAGATAGATAACCAAGCTGATCAAAAATGCTTTCCAATAGTTTCCTTTGAGCACTGCCTTTGCTCTATCCTTAAGCTCTTTTCTTGTCCACATATTCATACCCCACTTTCTATTCTAGTCTATAATATTTATATCAGCATATTAAAATGCTTTTCCCATGCTTTATTTCCCCGCCATATATCAAATATTACCATAACCCTCCCTCTTTTTCTATACATCCCATAAGTTTCATGTCTATAAAATTCACTGTAAATCTAACCATTTTTGTGATAGTCTATGATTATGAGTTTTATCACTGAATGTAATCTCGTTCAATAACAGGAGGGATAACATGAACAAATTCAGACATATGGAGGAATTCTTCCGGGCAAACAAGTGGAGATACATGCTTGGTGTACNNTGGTCATATCACGGATTCCCTTGGTTCCCACACCCTATCCATGAAGCAGATATATTTTTACGTATTTTTAATAATATTGATTGCAGTTTTTATAGCAGTTTTTCGATACATATGGAGGATGCTCATAATAGGGGCGTCCAGGGATCTGGAATTCTGGCTGCGCAATAAATTGTTCTCCCATTTGGAAAAACTCTCTTNNATTCCACCATAAAAAAACCGGAGATTTGATGGCCCATGCCACCAATGACATAAATGCCGTCAGGATGGCCTTTGGAATGGGCGTCGTCATGGCCACGGATGCCATATTCCTGACCCTCTCCACCATTATGATAATGATGGTATCCGTTGATATGAAATTTACACTGGTAGCCTTGATACCTCTTCCCTTTGTCGCCCTTACCGTCACCTTTTTCGGCAAGGTGATCCAGAGAAAGTTCAAAAGGGTTCAGGAGGCTTTTTCCAACTTAACGGATAAGGCTCAGGAGAGCTTTTCGGGCATAAGGGTAATAAAATCCTTTGTCCAGGAGGATAAGGAAATCAATAACTTCGCAGATGCCAATAAAAACAATCTTGATGAGAACATGAATCTCATAAAGATATGGGGCGCCATGTTCCCTCTGGTAATCTTTATGGCCTCCTTAAGCTTCGTCATCACCCTCTATTACGGCGGGGTGCTTGTAATAGACAAGACCATAAGCCTTGGACAGTTTGTAACCTTTATATCCTATTTGGGACTCCTAACCTGGCCTATGATGGCCGTAGGCTACGTTATAAACGTACTTCAAAGAGGTACTGCCTCTATCCTGAGGATCAATAAAATATTAGACACCGAGCCGGAAATATTTGATGATGAAAACACCTTGGAGCTTGATGATTTTGAAGAAGCCATAGAATTTAAGAATTTGTCCTTTACCTATCCGGGAGCAGAGGTCCCCGCACTCAGAGATATAAATATAACTCTGGAAAAAGGCAAGACCCTCGCCATAATAGGAAAGACGGGCAGCGGCAAGACGACTTTGGCCAATTTAATATTAAGACTATATAATGTAGAAAAAGGCAAACTTTTATTGGGAGGCTATGATATAAACCAGATGCCCTTCCACCTTCTCAGAAGCAAGATCGGCTATGTGCCTCAGGACAATTTTCTTTTTTCCTGCACTATAAAGGAAAATATAGCCTTCGCGGACGAAAGCCTGCCCTTTGAAAAAGTAGAGGAGGCTGCTAAAATAACCAGCGTCTACGACGATATCATGGACTTTCCCCAGAAGTTCGAAACCCAGCTGGGAGAAAGGGGCATAACCCTATCGGGAGGCCAGAAGCAGAGGATATCCATAGCTCGGGCCATTGCCAAGAATCCCGGCATAATGATATTTGACGACTGCTTATCCGCCGTGGATACAAAGACAGAAGAAAAAATACTTAAGAATTTGAAGGAAGTAACCAAGGACAGGACAAGCATCATAATAGCTCACAGGATATCTACTGTAAAGGATGCTGATGAGATCATCGTTTTAGATGAAGGCAGGATAATCGAGAGAGGAAATCACGACTACCTGGTATCCATAAAGGGATACTACAGCAGTATATACCATAAGCAGCTGCTGGAAGAAAAAATAGCCGGTGAGGAATAGGGGGTAGAATATATGAACAATTTTCATGAAGAAGAAGCCTTAGGAAAAGCCTTTGACGCCCGGCTGATGAAAAGACTGTTAAAGTATGCCAAGCCCTTTGCCGGACTTATTTCCATTTGCTTCGTGCTGCTGCTTTTGATAACTCTCACTGATTTAGCCAGGCCCTATCTCATGAAAGTGGCCATAGATGATTACATAGCGGCAGGCAATAAGGCAGGGCTGGAAAAAATATCTCTGCTCTTTCTTGCTGTCATCACCGGAGGTTTTGTATTC
>DPSW01000057.1 GCA_003527145.1 Clostridiaceae bacterium
CAATAAAATATAATGGAGGTTATTATGAAATATACTGTAGATGATGTTGTTATCATGAGAACACCAATACAGTGTATTGGTAAGTATGATTTAATTAATGATTTAGAAAAGGGCAATATCAGTATAACAGATGTTTTATCCCAAAATCCGGAGTTTGAAGAGGCGGTGGCAGTTTCCAGCTTAGATTTGATATATAATATAATAGATAGNNTTTTATCAGGGCTGTAGTTCGATCTACTCCCTATGGTTTATTTTCGGGAATAGGAAACTGCAAATTCGGAGCAAATACTGATATTATGCGTGTTGGAGAAGGCCGCTCTGCCAAAAAGTATTGTAAAGTCGATATGGAATGGTTCTATGCATTAATTGAAAGATTTGAGAAAGATGCAAATATTTTGAGCAATGTTAATGTAATTTTCAATAAGCAATGCTATGTTTGTGGTGAGCGGATTATAAATCCCTATTTGAGCAATTACGGGCAAAGCTCGTCAGCTTCAGAAGTTAAAAATATTAATAAATCAAGGATATTATATACAAACCAGGTAAAGTATGTGCGGCAGCAGGCTTCTGAATGGATAAGCTATAAAAAGTTATTGGAAAAAATTTTGCTAAACAATATCGGTGTGCCTCAAGAAGTGATAGAAAAGTTTCTATTGCAATTGATTGAAAATGAATATTTATTAACAGATCTCAGAATACCATTGTCAAGTGCAGATCCTTTAGAGCGGCTGGTTGAGAAAATGAAAGATTATCAATTGGATGATAAGAATAGAAAGCTATATAATGCTATAGTAGATATCAATAACCTTAGAAACAACTATAACAGACTAGAAATCGGAAGGGGCATTTCTAATTATATTGAACTATGCAACAAAATGAAAGATATCCATAGAAGTAAAAATTATTTAAGTGTTATCACTTCAATAGGGCTTGATAATAATTCCATCAGCGATAAGGTGAAAGACAAATTGATCAAGTTTTCGGAATTTCTTGTAGCATTTTCAACGCAGGATAATGAAAGCGCTCTTTTGATTGAGTACAAGAAAAGATTTATTGAGAAATATGGTGCTTATATGGAAGTGCCTATACTGGAGTTATTTGATCCGACACTGGGGCTAGGTGACCCATATAGCAGCACTAATCCTCTAAATCAAAGTCATTTGTCAACCAAAAAAGAGCTGATTAAAAAATATATGTATGACAAAATATTATTTTCACTTAAAAACGGGGATAAAAAGGTTGTTTTAAGAGGAGAAGATATAAAATTCTTTGAAGGCCTAAATGATAAGAGCAAGAATATCAGATATTCAAATACATTTGAATTGAACGTTAAAATATTAGCCAAAGACAATGCTTCAATTGATAATGGTGACTTCAAAATGGCGCTTGCCCACAGTATTGGATCGAACATGGCTGGAAAGCTGTTAAATAGATTTTATGGTGCACTGGATGAACAAAGCAGAAATTCATTAAGCTCAATTTATAAGCTGAATATAAGTAACTCACCTTATGTTATGGTTGATACATCATATTTGCCCAAGGCAGGAAGAATAAACAATATTTGTGCGGGAAATCGAAATTATAAATACAGCCTTGATTGCGGTTTAAATACAGAGATTGATAAAGAATCAATATCAATGGATGATATTCTGGTGGGATATAATTCAGAAATAGACAGAGTATATATCAAATCCAAAAAAATAAATAAGCTAATCAAGGTATTTTCAGATAGCATGCTGAATCGGTTGGTGGATAATCATATTATCAGATTTATTTGGGATGTGTCATATGCTTATGAGATTCATCCATTGGAAAACCTATTAAGCATTGAAAATTATGATTTAAAATATATACCCCAAATTGAATATGAGGATGTAATCATCTGCCAAGAACGCTGGAAAATAAAAAAAGAGTATTTTGGTGGTCTCAAATCATTTGAAATTTTTCAAAGGGATTTTAATAAGATTTCAAAGCTTTGGGGAATGCAGCGCTTTTTATACATAATCGAACATGATAGATACCTGTTGATAGATACAGAAAATCTTATCTGTATGAACTGTCTATATTTGGAGGCCAAAAAAAATTTTAAAAACTCATCCTTCATTACAATTCAGTCTGCCAGTCAAGAAACAGATTTATGGTTAGAAGACAGCAAAAAAAATAAATATTTTTCAGAATTAGTGATACAGTTTGTCGGTTGCCAGAACAACATTCCGAATACAGCATTTAATTATAATATAGGTCATATAAAAACAAATACTCAAGTCGATAAAAATAAGAGCAATGTAAGCGTATGGGATAAACGTAGGATTTATCAAGCGGGAGATAACGGATGGCTTTATTTTAAAATATACTTGGAAGATAAAAAGTGCAATGAATTTCTTGCAAAATGTTTATTGCCCTTTATAAAGCTCCTATTAAATGAAAAGCAAATTTCTCAGTTTTTTTATATTCGTTATGCCGATCCAGCTTTTCATATAAGGTTGAGAATACAAGTCAGAGATATGAATAATAAATACGATGTGCCGGATGAATTCTCAAAATGGTTTAAGAAAGTGACAGATAAAGGATATAGCAATAGATATGTGATAGATACCTATGAAAGAGAAATTGAACGATATGGCGGAATAGAAGCCATAGAATCGGCTGAAAGAGTTTTTTATTGGGACAGCTTATTAGCATTGCAGCTTATGGAGATGAAAGAAAGAAATGCCGGTGATTTTGATGACGACCTTATAGCCGTTGCTTTAATATATAGCATTCTAATGTACTATGTAGACGATAAAATTATAGAGGAAGAATGCTTAAGTGTTATTATTAATCAGCATGAATTCAAGGATGAATTTCGCCAAAACAGAGACAAATATATATCAGCAGTTCAAAATCCCGGTGAAATTCCTATATATAAAAGCATAGAAGGCCTTGTATATGAAAGAGGCAAAGCAATTAATGAATACTATAAAACTATAGAATACCTGGATAATAAAGAGGATTTGACCAATACCAAATGGGATATCCTCATGTCGTTGCTCCACATGTTTTGCAATAGAATGAATGGTGACAGAATTTGGGAGAGAAAGATATTAGCTATTATAAGAAGCGCTCTCCATGCTGTTAATTCTCGTGAACGATATTTGAAGAAAAAAGAACCGCTCCGCCTTAATGCATGATTCTAATCTGGATAGGTATAGTATTTCGAGTTTGCGATTATCATCATTATGAATTAAAAGAGATAAATTNNAAGGAGGAAATAAGAATGGGTAAATACGATGAGTTTGATCTGGACATTAAGCAGGATAAAAATTTAGATATTGTTAATCCGAGATATATTACAGAAGATATATTAGGTTGTGTTAAAGCATCTTTAGATTATTGCCCGAAAATTTCAAAAGCATTGGATTGTCTTTCTGAAAACAGTGATTGCAGTGATACTAGAACTGCTTGCACCCCATGCGGTTCCGGCTATCGNNTAGGTGCTAAATAGGTATTGAATAAGCTTATAGTTTAAATCATTGAAACCCATACGCCAAATATATGCTTAGGAGGTATATCCATGGACAGAATAAAGATCAAAGATGTAAATCTTCTTTTGCTGATTATCTTTTTACTAACACAATTTGCCGAAACTCCTTTATTTGATTTCTTTATGATTATAGTGATTTTTACTTGGCTTAGCAAAAACAACTTAAATCTCAGAAACTTTTTATATTTTAGTAAAACAAATACCTCTATAATACTGCTTTCTGTTTTAACTGCAGTTTTATTGGTATTTGCAAGTTTCTTTTACTACTTCTATTCTGCATCTTCTATTGAATCAATAGGAGAAAGAAAGTTGTCATTATCATTATCATTTCTTTGGTCTATATTTGTAGCTTCCGTTCTAGGACCTCTTGTTGAGGAGTTATTCTTTAGAGGAATTTTATATAATTCTTATAAAAAGAAAGGGTTTTTACTAGCTATTATTTTGAGCAGCACCTTTTTTTTCTTAATTCATTTCAATTACAGAAAAATCACAATATTTATCATAGGTGTTTACTTAGCTTTGTTGTACGAGATAACTCAATGTTTTTGGATACCTGTATTGGTTCATGGAAGTTATAATGCATTTGCATCAGTTTTTTTTGCGCTAACAGCAAGGTTTTTACAGGTGTTTTTATATTGGTTATATACAGATAATGTATGGTTTTTCAGGATTAAGCTTTTGCTTATATCCATTGTATTATATATATTGGCGATACTAGTTATGCTTTTAATCATGCGTATCAGTGGGAACAACATATTTCAAGGAAAGGAGTTTAAAAATATGAAACTCATTAACAGAGATGATAGTGAGCCATTGATAGATAAGTATTTGATATTAGTTTTTGTTATTAGTGTTAGTATGATTGCTGTAAGAATCGTGTTTTTTAAGCCAGTTTAATCGGCGTATGGGTTGGGCTTGCTCCCCATGTGGTTCCGGATATCGAGGAATAGCAAGATGCTAGGTGCTAAATAGGTACTGCATAAGCTTATAGCTTGAATCTTGAAACCCGTACGCCAAATATAAGCTCAGGGAGTATATCAATGGGCAAAATAAAAATTAAAGATATAAATTTACTTTTACTTATATTATTACCGCTTACATTTATTGTAAGTCCTTATAGCCACTCATT
>DPSW01000015.1 GCA_003527145.1 Clostridiaceae bacterium
TATATCTTTCCTTTCTATATTTATTATCTACAATAACATTATAAGCTAATATAGTTAAAATATCAAATATGAATTTTAAAATTACACATTATATTTTAAAATTACACTTGATATTTTAAAGTCGATAAGTTATAATTCAATTATACATTTGAAATATAAAATATATAGTTGAAATAAAACGAAAGGAAGGGATTAAAATGGATCATGCATTAGACAACCTTATGCCATATGTCGAGCTTTATTTTTCAATGTTCATAGACGATTGGAAAACCGGCAAATATGAAAAATATTCTGATTGTCCGGGATATGATGGCCTAAAAGCCTTAGTAGATGCAGCTAATAAGATACTCAAGTATATGGATGAGGATACGCTAAAGATTAGGAAAATGATTGAAAAAGAGGTGATGTAAAAATGGATTCCAATAGAAGGCATGTACAAAGATGGCTGAAAGAGAATTTCCACCTGGAGCATTTTAAGATTCAGGAAATGCCAATAGTGCCAGGCGGGGTGATTATTAAAGACAAGGACGATGAGACTATGCTTGTCTACTGGGATATACTTGAGCAGCGTATACGTCATGAATTTAAAAATTAAAAAACATTAAAATTTAAGGGGGATGCAACTGTGAAAGAAAAAAAGTCCATTATTAAAGATATAGAACATGAACTATTTGAGCAAACAGATTTAATTGAGGACGTATTAATAAAACTTAAGAAAGCTGACACTATTTTAGAGCATTGGATAAAAGAATATAGCTTTAATCAGGAACCAGATCCAAGTTTAATATATAAGAATGACGCGGAAAAAGCAATTCTTAAGAAGCAAGCTGAAAAATGGTATTGGGAATACAATTTCATTTATCAATTTATAGCAATAGTAAGAGATTATGTTTATGATAGCAAAGAACTACTAGAGCNNCCTAACATAATAAGATAAGAGGAGCGGTAAAACCGCTTCTCTCTACAAACAAAGGAGGATTTTTATGGCTAAGGATAAAGATAATAAAGAAAAGAGCAAAAAGACCAGGTGAGAAAATGAAGGCTCCAGTGGCAGCGATGGCATGGAGTGGAGGAAAGAGGTATAAAAGTGTACTAAAAAAATTTAAGAGGGATATTACAGTGATAGAACAAATTACATTAAGTAGATATGATAAAGCAATTAAGGATGTAAAGGATAGAGCTAAGGATTTAGGACATTTTTTAATAGTTAAAGAAAAGGAGTACAAAGAATCAACTTATAAGCTAAATAAACTAAATGAGCTTGTTGAAAAAGAATTGCCAGAAGAAAAAAGACATCTAGTAGAGGAGCTTATTAATGCTGCATTATGGTGTGTTAGTGTAAAAGGTGATTTTATGTACGAGCAAGGTTTCAGAGATGGGAAGGTTCTTTCCGGACTTATAGGTATAATACAAGATAGGGCATTTGAAAATATAGCTCTATAGCACTAAACACTAGGTTTAATAGAGAAACCAGTGGAGAAGNNGAAATTAAAGATGCATATGGCTGTTTACGAAGATATATATTAGCCAGAAAAATACAACAAGTATGGGTAGCGGAGAGGCTACCCTATTTATTTGTAGAATAATGTCGATATCTATATAAAGGTTTTTATAAAAAAATATAGAACTATGAGCTATAAGAGAAAGGAGGCCTAAAATGGCAAATAATACAAGCTATTTTAAAGATACTGAAGCTTTCATAGTGGGTAATAAATCTTTAAGAGCTCTTCAAAGAATAGCTCATAGAAAACTAGAAGAAGAAATAAAAAAGAAGCCAAATACTCATAAAATTATAACGTTACCAACTGGAACCGGTAAAACTGGGGTTATAGCGTTAGCACCATATGGTATAAGTGAGGGCAAAGTTTTGGTTATAACTCCTAGTTTAATAATTAAGCAAGGTATATCTGATGAATTTGACACAAGAACTCCTTTCAATTTTTGGACTAAAACAAATGTAATTGTTGACGAAGAAAAACTACCAACAGTATATAGATATGCTGGCTACAATAGCAACAGTGAAGCCGATAAAAAAAGAGTAATAAGATATTTAAATAATGCTAATATAATAATAGCTAACATTCATAAAATAAGTAATGTCAATTCGAATAAAACGTTAATAGATATACTAGATCCTGATTTTTTTGATATGATAATTATAGATGAAGCTCATCATTCAGCAGCAGACTCATGGAAAAATACGTTAGAATACTTTAATGCTAAAAAAATAGTCAAGTTGACAGCCACACCTTATAGAACAGATTCTAAAGAATTAGATGGGGAAATTATATATAGTTATAGTCTTTCAGATGCTATAAGAAAAGGCCTAATAAAAAATCTTGTTTCAGAAGATTATACTAATGAAAATTTGGAGTTTGTGGTTGATGGGGAGTTGGTTAGCAAAGAGGAAGCAATTGATGCTATGGATAAAAATTGGGTTACTAGATCAGTTGCTTATTCTGAGCATTGCAGTAGGACTATAGTTGAAATGAGCATAAAAAGGCTTATAGAAAAGAGAAGATTAGGAAATGCACACCATCAGATACTTGCTGTAGCATGTAGCATAAAGCATGCAGAACAAATAAAGAAATTATATGGGGAGTATAATTTAAGAGCAGAATATGTTTCAAGTGATCGCATTGAAGAATCAGAGAAAATAATTATTGAATATAAAAAGGGGCAAATCGATGTTCTTGTTAATGTTAATATGTTAGGAGAAGGATTTGACCATCCTAATATAAGTATAGCTGCGATATTTAGACCTTTTAGAACCCTTGCTCCTTATGCTCAATTTATAGGTAGGGCCTTAAGAAGGATACAAAATGATGATCCAATAGATAGTATTGATAATGTAGCACATGTAATATATCATAAAGAATTGGATTTAGATGACTTATGGGATTATTATTCAAAAGAAAAGGTTAAAGCTGAAAAAAGAAAAATGATAGAGTTGGAATACGGAAATGATAATATTATTTCTAGAGATAGAGATATTGGAGACGTTGAAACTAGCGGAAAAGTTATTAGTACAGTAAAAACATTCTTAGAGGATAAAGTAGATTTTGAATACAGAAATGCAATACAAGCAGGTATTGATGAAATAGAAAATGATATAAAAGACACTGCAAAAAAAATGAAAGAAGCTGGTATTAGTAAAGAAAACATAGATGAATTTATCAAAGCTAAGCGTAAGAAAATGGATGAATATATTACTAGTAAACGCGATAAATTAAGAGCAGAGCTTATAAGGGAAGAATTGCATGAAATACATACTGAAGATATTATTAGTCAAATTGATAATTTATTTGAGATTACTAAAACTGATCCAAGAGGAACTGATCTACCGGACAACACTTCAAGTCCAATTTTGAAAATAACAAAAACTAATGATGGATATGCAAAAAAATATATAAATTCATGTTTAAAGCGAGAATTAAAAAGAGGGATCGATGAGTGGGAAACTTATGATTTTGAACAAGCTAGATTGCTAATACCTTATCTAATAGAAAAAATAAAAGAGAAAATTGAAAGGATAGGTGGAAAAAATGGACGAGAAGATAAAGGACGTAGTTAGTCTGCTTTTATATCGTGGACCAGATATAAGTGACCTTATATTAGAAGCTATTAATGAAGAAAAAGAGTATACAATTGAGATAAAGGATGGCTTAACAATATTGAAGATTTATTCTGCATTAGTATATGATTTGAAAATTGCCGATATATTTATTTATAATGATGAAAGACAATTGATAAAACAAGTTTTATTAATTGGAGATAAAGAAAAAATTATATTTGATAAGTTTCAAGAAGCTGCTTATCTCATAGATAATTTTAAAAACACGAGTATAGCTTCATAGTCTGAATATCAGCTATTTACTAAAGGAATAGAGATAAAATACTAGTATCCTCATTTTAGGCACAAAATGGTCACACTTATCTTTTGGTTTCTTTAGGGATTAGCTCGAGAGAATTAGAATTTAGGAATGGTTAGCAGAGAATTATATTCGAGTATATCAATATGTTGCCGAAAATTTCGGCAACATAGAGGCAGCCGACAACATTCAGCCTTCACTCCTATTCGCTATCTCAAAACCCTCGGCTCCTGCAGAACTGCAGAAAGCGGTCCTGGATGGAGATATCACAAGCCATAAGCAATATAAAGAACTGGAGGCTCAGTTAAAAGCAAGAGAACAGGGATGAGATTTTTGCGTCCGGGCCAAACACTAGGATATAAAAGTGGCTAGAAAGGAAAATATTAAAGCTAGAATTGATTTTAGAAGGGTATACTTCATATAATAAACAAAGTGGGTACTACTAAAAAATTTGTCATAGTGGTATCAATAATTAAGGGATACTTTAATGGGTACTATATGGGTACTAAGGATACAAAATATCACTAAAAATTGAGATAAAATACAACAGGTGCAAATTAACAAACGTCCAAATACTAAGGCTTAAAACAAGATACAACAAGTTGCCAAGAGGAAGGAAACGGACTTCGAATCAGTTGGCCGGGGGTTCGAGTCCCTCTGGGCGCACCATCTAAACCTAAATCACTTAAGAAAGTGATTTTTTTTATAGAATTGAGTAAGTAATGGGGGACTCGAACGGGCGGATAGCGAAAATGCGACCTATGGAAGCATTTTCCCGCCCAGGCGTGATAGGGAGCAGAGCGACCGGAGCGAGTCCCTCTGGGCGCACCATATAGACTGAAAACACTGCATTCCTGCAGTGCTTATTTTTATATATATTTCTAATTTTCCTATGAAATAAAGGTGTAGTTATGCAACTACACCTAAAATGTTATTTATAATCCTTTATGCCAAGCTGATCCTTCAATGCAGCTTGAAGTGTTTGAGAGAAATTAACCTTTTTATATTCTGCTAATTTATTTAGCCAGTAAGGAATAGTTAAAGTTTTTTTAATAGCTTTGTTAGCCATTTCCTCTCTAATTAATGGCATATATGCTTCAATAGGTACTACAAAAGAACCTTCAGAAACTTTAACATTTTCAGGGCTAGAAGGTACTGGAATATCCTCATTGCCATCTTCTAAATTGTATATATAAAGTTCCAAAGCATCTTTGGCCATATATATAGCCTCTTTAAGGGTATTGCCTTCGGTTATACAACCAGATAAGTCAGGAAATGTTATGCAGTATCCTCCATCGGGTGATGGTTCAAATATAGCTGGGAAGATATAAGCATCCATATAAATCTAAAACCTCCGTTTATTATTTTTATATAATTTAACCTCTTGTGCTAATTAATTTGATTTAAATTTAAGGAATATTATACCAATCATTTAGTGTATAGTATCCCCGCTAAACTAAAATATTTTGGTGTGGATTAATTATCCAAATACTAGCTCTTTGATTCTTGAGTGTGTCTCGCGACCCATAAGCTTGTTGATGTAGTAACATAGATTATAGGCCAACAACTTGGTTTTAATCCTTGTTTGCAGCCCCCAAAAAGACTTCGCAAGTACTCTTTCAATATTGAGTTGGCAAACTAGTTGGGACGCTGATGTTTCAATCCTTCGCCTTAGTCTAAAAATAGTTTGCCGCAGTGCTTTGGGGAATTGAATTTTGCTGTTGCTTCTTTTTAGGGGCAAGATATTAATATCTCTTTCAGCCTTTAAAGCTTCAGCAAAATCATCACCCATATAGCCTTTGTCACCAAACATAGTGATTTGATTATAGCTACTGGTTAAATCCCAAGCAGCCCTTCTATCATCTATGTTTGCTGAAGTGATTACAGCATCAGTTATGAAACCATCTACGGTTGCAAGCATGTGCAGTTTATATCCTAAGTATGTTTCTTTTTTGGAAGCACATTTGCCATAAGTAGCGCCAAATCCTATAAATGTCTTATGAAAATGCGCTCTTCCAAACTTGCATACTGGAATAGGAATGCTGTCAATAATCCTGTATGGCTGGTTTATATGTTCTGTAAGAGCAGAAATCTTCTTTCGAATTTCTTCTATGACTGCATGAAGGTTTCTTCTTGTTCTATTAAACCTAGACCTACTGCAAAGCCTTGGAAACAAGTCTCTCATATTCTTCTTACAGAAACCAAACCAGGCATTTTCGGAATCAATGGTTAGTAATTCAGCAACAATACTTAAGGTAATTATTTCACTATCACTCATCTTAGAAGTATTGATATTACAACGATTTTTAATATGTGTTGGAGTAACATCCTGGTAAATATCGTCAATTATGACATAAGCGACAGTTACAAAGTCTTTTAAATCTCCAATTTCTTTGATAGAATAAGTTCTATCAAGCTCCAGCATATATGTGACCCCCTATCATTTTTGTCGCTATTAATGATAGGTTACATAATATGTTGGAGTTTTTCATTCGTAGATTTTTGGTAAATCAAAGCTAGCACAACGAGTTAAATTA
>DPSW01000269.1:0-479 GCA_003527145.1 Clostridiaceae bacterium
GCCCTTGGATTTTGACATCTTGCGGCCTTCCTTATCCAATATCAGATCATTGACCAGAACTCTCTTGTATGGAGAGGTTCCCATTATAAAGGTTGATATTGCCATGAGGGAGTAAAACCATCCTCTTGTCTGGTCTATACCCTCGCATATGAAATCCGCAGGGAATAATTCATGGAAATTTTCCTTGTTCTCAAAAGGATAATGATGCTGGGCAAAAGGCATTGCACCGCTGTCAAACCAGCAGTCTATAACCTCTGTGACCCTGGTCATGGTTCCGCCGCATTTATCGCATTTGAGGTGGACATTATCCACATATGGCCTGTGAAGCTCTATGCTCTCATCTATTTCTTCCACAGCTCTCTCTGCAAGCTCTTTTCTGGAGCCTACGGAAGCAGTGTGGCCGCACTCGCATCTCCATATATTTAGAGGCGTTCCCCAATATCTGTTCCTTGACAAAGCCCAGTCATTGACATTTTCCA
>DPSW01000269.1:526-1635 GCA_003527145.1 Clostridiaceae bacterium
TTTGTCATCTCTATATACCAGCCGGGCTTTGCATAATAGAGAAGCGGAGTCTGACAACGCCAGCAGTGAGGGTAATTATGCTCCATCTTTTCTTTCTTGAAAAGCTTTCCTTCGTGGGCCAGCCATTTTATTATATCCAAATCAGCCTCCATTACGAATGTGCCTTCCCATGGTGTGGCAGTAAATTTACCCGTTTCATCAACAGGCTGGAATACAGGCAGATCGTATCTCCTGCCGGTGTTATAGTCATCTTCGCCAAAAGCAGGCGCAGTGTGAACTATGCCGGTGCCGTCCTCGGTAGTTACATAATCTGCAACGGTAACGAAGAAGGCTTTCTTATCGGCCTTGACAAAAGGCATCAGCTGTTCGTATTCCATATACTCCAGGTCCTTGCCTGAAAGCTCCTCTAAAACTTCGAAATTATCCCCAAGGACTTTCCCGGATAAATTTTTTTCAACGTAATATACAGTATCCTCCTGTTTTACCTTCAGATAGGTCTCATTAGGGTTTACAGTCAATGCTACGTTGGAGGGCAAGGTCCAGGGTGTTGTTGTCCATACCAGGAAGTATTCCTCCGCATCTTTTCTTTTGAACTTGACTATTACAGTGTTCGTCTTTACTTCCTTATAGCCCTGGGCTACTTCATGGGAAGCCAGGCCTGTACCGCAGCGGCTGCAGTAGGGCAGTATCTTGTGCCCTTCATACATCAAGCCTTCTTTAAAAAATTTGTCCAGTATCCACCATTCGCTCTCTATATAATCATTGTTCAAGGTTATATAGGGATTATCCAAGTCTATGGAATAACCCATCCTTTCGGTCATTTCCCTCCACTGTCTTTCGTAGGTGAATACGGATTCACGGCATTTTTCATTGAATTCTGCTATGCCGTAATCCTCTATTTCCTGCTTGTTGGAAAGCTTCAGCTGCTTTTCAACTTCAATTTCAACGGGCAGTCCGTGAGTATCCCAGCCGGCCTTTCTCTTTACTTCGTGGCCTTTCATGCTCTGATAGCGGCACACGGAATCTTTAAGGGTCCTGGCGATGACGTGATGTATGCCGGGCCTGCCGTTGGCTGTTGGAGGTCCCTCATAGAATATATAGGGCTTTGC
>DPSW01000269.1:1647-19493 GCA_003527145.1 Clostridiaceae bacterium
ATTTTCCCTCTCTGCTACAGGCTTTTCCGAAAGAGGTTTAAATTTCATTTTCGCTCATCTCCTCGTATACTTTGTATAATAAAAAACCCTATGGTAAAACCATAGGGACGTTTGGACACGCGATACCACCCTCATTACAGCCCTAAAAAGAGCTGTCACTCGGTCAATTTAACGCATGACTGCGGAATTCCTTACTCCGGTTCGGGAATCCGGCNNCCACCAGCCGATTATCTCTCTGAATGCTCATTCTCCTGCTACTGTCCTCTTCATAGCCATTATTGGCAATAATATATTATTATACGTCATAGAAGCAGGTTTTGTCAATAGCAGGTTTTAAACTGAAATCCTTCATTTTGCTGAACAAGCCTCGTTCATCAGCTCACTTACCAGGCTTGTAATAGCTTCAACAGCCTTATCGAGTGATACTTTCATAGAAATCTTTTTATCTCTTGTTGTTATCTCAAGACAGTTTTCCTTCATGTTGCGGGGACTGACTATGACTCTGACGGGAACACCCAGCAAATCTGCGTCCGAAAACATGACGCCTGTGCTGACGCTTCTGTCGTCATAGATCACTTCAATATTTAAGCTTTGCAATTTTTCATACAGCTCATCTGCCGATTTCTTTGCTTCCGGATTATCTGAGCGGATGCAGCAAATATGAACCTGCCACGGTGCTATCGACATAGGCCAGATCGGCCCATACGCATCATGACGCGCTTCGCAAACAGCTGCCGCCAGGCGGCCGATACCTATTCCATAGCAGCCTATGACAGGATATTGAGAACTGCCTTCCTTATCCAGGTACTGCATATTCATTGCTTGAGAGTATTTCGCTCCAAGCTGAAGAATATTGCCTACCTCTATTCCCTGCAAAATGGCTATGGTGTGTTTGCCGCATTTTGGGCAGATGCCTCCATCCTTGATTTTGGCAAAATCGTGATATTCAATCATGCCGCAATCACGCTCAAGCTGCAAGCCTGTGTAGTGATGGTCAGGGATATTCCCGCCGCAGGAAAGATTNNNCGCCTTTCAAATTATAGGGTCCGATAAATCCGGCATTCAACCCGCACTCTTCTGTGATATCAGCGGGACGAATATCTTCACCAAGATAATTTTTCAGCTTGGTTTCATTTGCATCCAGATCCCCTCGAATAAATAAGACAACATACTCATCTGTTGAGTTTTTCTGATATACAACAGCTTTGCAGGACTTCTCTTTCGGCATATTCAAGAAAGCAGACAAATCTTCAATGGTATGAGTATCGGGAGTATGTACGAGTGCTATCTTTTCGGAAGCTTCACTTGTTTCATTTCGTACAACGCTTTCTGCCGCTTCCATATTGGCCCGGTAATCGCAGTGGGAGCAGACAGCAATTGAATCTTCTCCCACATCAGTCTGCAGGATAAACTCATGAGAAATATTGCCGCCCATCATGCCCGAATCCGAGGCAACCGACATTACTTCCGGAATGCCTGCCCTGGCAAATATTCTTTCATAAGCGCGCAGGCATCTATAATAGTACTGCTCAAGGTCTTCCTGTGATGTATGGAATGAATATGCATCCTTCATCATAAATTCCCGGGCCCGGATAAGACCACCGCGGGGACGAGCTTCATCCCTGAATTTTGTCTGGATTTGATAAACCATAAAAGGATACTTTGCATAGCTCTGTCCATATTCACGCACAAGCTGCACTGCGGCTTCCTCGTGTGCCATTCCAAAAACAAGCGGGTTGCTGTTCCTATCCTTGAAACACAGCAGCTCACTTCCGACGCTTGTGTATCTCCCCGATTCCTCCCGCAGGGATGCCGGTAAAACAACGGGAAACAAAACTTCTTGTCCGTCGATTGCATCCATTTCCTCACGGATGATTTGTTCGATTTTTCTTGTGATGCGACGAAGAGGAGTATATAAAGAATAAATACCGTTAGCAACGTATCTCATATACCCGCCTCTAAGCATTAAAGCGTGGCTGTCGATTTCGCAATCAGCCGGTCTTTCTTTGAACCTATCTCCTACAAGCTTTGCAACTTTCATTCTTAAACCTCCAATATATTTATTTGAAGCAAAAAGCCCTAAGTCGATAATATCAACTTAGGGCGAGCTGTACTAATCGCGGTACCACCTAAATTCAGAAGAAATCTTCTGCACTCAAAAATACAAAATGCTATAACACCTTATACTCTTTCCTTATAACGGAGGAAACCCGATGAAGCTTACTGGAATAATCGTTCGGTTCATAGCTCTAAGAGGGGTTCGGCATTTTTTCATTAAAGATTCGCATCAACCATCTTCTCTCTGATAAATCCAAAATGCTTACTGCTTCTTTTCATAGCTTTTAGTATTTATTTTGTAAAACTATAGCAGAAAAAATATGAAATGTCAACAATAAAACCCTTCCTTCAGCGGGTAGGAGTTGCAATGAACAGACAGGCAAAGCTCTAGTCCGTGCCGAAGCCACAGCTGAAAGCCGATAGAGCTTGACTGCCTTCATACAAAGAAAATTGCGCTTTATGAAGGAAAATATGAATATATATAGAATGTATCTTAAAACGATAAATGCGTCTGAGCTATCCCGCCTAAATTTAACAAATATGGCAGATAACCGTCAGTGCATAAACGAGGGGAACGCTTATGTCTAGAAAAAACTCTTATATTATAGCTGTAATCTTATCGATCCTTCTGTCATGCATTGTTATCTTTCAAAGACTGGAACCGTCAGAGCTGCCGGTAATAAAATCAGAAGAGTGCCATCTCTCTGGATTTGCTGTATATACAGCGGATGGTGACATACTCTATGCCAATAGGATTGAAAATATAAAGAAATCCTTATTCAAAGGAGCTATTATCAAAACTGATAATTTTACAGTGGAGAATCCCATAGGCATAATCCAAAGCCCTCCTCTTGAAAGCATAACGAATATATCCGATAAGGCACTAAAATCTATAGACATGGGAAACAAGGTCCTGATCATATATATCGACGGCTTAGGCTACGACCAATACGAAAAAGCCTTAAATGAGGGCTGGATACCCTTTATGAAGTCCTTGGGCAAGGGTACCATGGCTCTCACAGTATATCCCCCTATCACCGATGTGGCCTTTGCATCCATGGTGACGGGAGAGACACCAAAATATACGGGCATACACAGCAGGGAGAAAAAGCCTTTAATGGTGCCTGACATATTTGACAAAGCTTCTGAAAAAGGCAAGACCTCAAAGGTCATAGAAGGAAATATAAAAATACTTACGGCAGAGGTTGAGACCGTTTTAAACATAGATGAAAACGGCAATGGAACCATCGATGATGAAATATATGAAAGCGCTATGAAGGAGATTCAAAATCCTCCCCATATTCTGCTGGTTCATTTCCACTCCTTCGACGATTTTGGCCATGAGTACGGGCCAAGCTCCCAAGAGGCTTTGGAGCAGCTCAAGGTCTTAGATTCTTATATAGAAGATATGATAAAGGATTATAGGGGAGATATCATAATAACCTCAGACCATGGCATGCATGATGAAGAAGGCGGCGGCAATCACGGCATTTTCTGCGAAGCAGATTTATTTATACCCATTATACAGATTAAATTGCAATCAGGTGGCCTATGAATAAATTTTTAAAAAGATTTTCCATGTTCGACCTTGCGGTCATTTCACTCACCGCCGCTTTGGGAGTAGGCATAAAACCGATAATAGTGCCTTTGGTGCATATAATAACAGGTCCTCTTTATATACCCGGAGGCGCTGCCGCCGGCGGCTTTTATATGCTTTGGATAGTTTTTGGCCTGGGCATGACAAAGAAAATAGGCACGGGGACTCTCATAGGCCTTGTGCAGGCTCTTTTAGTCATGATCACCGGAGTATACGGAACCCACGGAGCCATAAGCATAATCACCTATACCNNGCTAAACTCCTGAAGGATAAATTTATGAGCCCGGCAGGATTTTTTATCCTTGGCCTTCTGGCCAATGTTTCAGGGACTTTTTTGTCCTCTGTAATGTTTTTCCGGCTTCCTATGATTCCCATGCTCCTTTCCCTTAGTGCGGCATCGCTGTCGGGAGGCCTGGGGGGGCTCATCGCATTTAGAATAATTAAGGCTATAAATAAACAGGGTGATGCAAATGAAAAATAAAAAGCTTATAGCGATAATTGCAATTTTGACGGTTTTAACACTCTCATTGGGCTACATCAATATGAAGTCTGTTAATAAGGCTTCAGGTGAAGAAGGAATGATCGGCTTTGTCTCCGGTGAGGGCTCGGCAAGGCTTAGTTTTGATGAGATTACCGGCCTGGGCTCAAAGGAATTCAAGGCTGTAGAAGATACTTCCGCCTCGGGTCCCGCTTCCCGAAAATTCAAGGGAGTGCTGCTTAAAGATGTATTGAACAAGATCTCCATAAGCGATGAGACGATAAAGTCTTCTTCGAAAATAATAGTAAAAGGATCGGACGGCTATGTAATAGCATTATCGCCCGATGAAGTTTTGGCTGACAACGGCGTTTATCTGGCTTACGAGAAAAACGGCAAGCCTCTTGGAAATATGAAAAACGGAGGAAGCGGCCCCTTCCAGCTTATAGCCGTATCGGATTCCTTCAGCCAGCGCTGGTGCAAATATGTTGTTGAGGTAGTCTTAGAATGAATACCATATTAGAAGTCCAAAGCCTATACTTCAGATATGCAAAAGCCGGTCCTATGATACTGGATTCAATCAATATGGAGGTTGAAAAGGGCAGCATCACTGCGGTTGCAGGCTTAAGCGGCTGCGGGAAAACCACTTTGGCTTTCTGCCTGTGCGGAGCCATACCCAAAAGCCTGCCGGGCATCATGGAAGGCGATATATTGTTGGAAGGCAGAAGCATAAGAGAACTCAGCCTGCCGTCATTGTCCAGAAAAATCGGCATTGTCTTCCAGGATGTGGACAATCAGATATTTCTGCCTACCGTAGAGGCTGAAATAGCCTTCGCTGCGGAAAACCTGTGTCTCTCCTATGAGGAAATAGAAGAGACAATTGAAAGAGTCTTAAAAACTCTCGGCATAGAGCATCTAAGAAGCAAAAATCCATCTCTGCTTTCCGGCGGCGAGAAGCATCTTGCTGCCATGGCTTCCATTTTGAGCCTTGATCCTGAGATCATCATACTTGACGAAGCCCTATCACAGCTGGATAGGGATAGCAGGGATCTCATCATTGACAGGATCAAGCTGCTTCAAAGGGAAGGCAAGACCATTATAGCCATCGACCATGACCTTGAAAACCTTATGATGGCCGATAATATCCTGCTCATGAAAGACGGCAGGATAGAACAAAGAATCAAGGCAGGTGAGAACCGTGAGCTTCTATACAGCAAACTCACTGACTTTTTCCTATACCAGAGTAAATAAGCTTTTTGAGGATATAAGCTTTGAAATAGAGAAAGATCAACGTGTAGGACTTATGGGGCCAAACGGCTGCGGAAAAACCACTTTGATCAAGCTTATGCTNNCGGGCTTCTCAAGCCTCAGCAAGGCGAAATATATCTCGAAGGCAAGAATATAAATAATATTTCCTTATCCCATATAGGCAAAAAAGTAGGCTATGTCTTTCAGAACCCTGACAAGCAGCTGTTTTGCCCTACGGTTTGGGAGCAGATGAGCTTCAGCTTCATATATGGGAATACAGATTGCAAGGATGATGCGTACTATAAGCTCAAGCATTATCTTGAAATGTTTGACCTTGCCAGGTATAGAGATTCCTCTCCTCTGGAGCTGAGCCGGGGGGAAAAACAAAGGCTGGCTCTGGCCTCTGTGCTTTCACGGAATGTGGAATTCGTCATACTGGATGAGCCCACTACAGGCTTGGATATATTGCGCAGAAAGCAGCTGGATAAATGCCTCGAAGCATTGAAGGAAGAAGGCAAAGGCTATATGATAGTAAGCCATGACACAGAGTTCTTGATGGGCCATGCGGATATGATCTTTAGGCTTAACCCAAAAGGAGTTGACATCCTATGATAAAGCCGGACCCCAGAACCAGGATCATTATCCTGTTTATCATTTCCTCAGCTGCGGTATTGATAAGGAAGATAGGGCCGCTTTTCTGGCTGTTTTTGATGACCTTGATCTTNNCTTTTTTCAATTTCCTTATCCGCATCGGTAAAAAGGCTAAAAAAACTCTGGTATTTTTTCCTGGTATTGGCTTTGGTGCAGAGCATATTTACTTCAGGAGGAGAAACCATATTTAGTATAGGAAATATAAGGATACTGACTGCCATGGGTCTGGAGAGCGGCATATCCATAATGTTGAGAATGTCCATAGTCATATTCTCTGCCCTGATAGTTGCATCCGCACCTCCTCTGGAGATAGTATACGGCCTTACGAAAATGAAGCTGCCCTATGAAATTGCCTTTATGGTTCTTCTGGCGATGAAATTTCTGCCTTTGTTTAGAGAAGAGTTTTCAGACTCAATTGCTGCAGTACAGCTGGCAGGAGCGGATCTGCATAAGATACCGCTGAGGCAGAAGCTTTCATTGTATGCCTGCATATTGACACCCTCTGTAGCTAAAGCCTTAAGCAGGGCCAGGTACATCTCCCTTTCCATGGAATGCAGAGCCTTCAGAGTATACCCATGCAGAACCGACTATTGCATATTGAAGATGAAGGGAACAGATTATACTGTCATACTGGCAACTTTAACAATGACCATCATAATTTTTATCTGCCTGCCATAATAGCACAGCAAAGCAATTTACTAAGGAGGCCGTCGAAATGAAAGTCATATCGGTTTACGGATATTCAAAATCGGGCAAGACCACAACAGTAGAACGCCTAATAAAGGAGCTCATCAAACGCAATTATACTGTAGGTTCAGTAAAAGAGATACATTATGAAGAGTTCGCCATAGACATGGAAGGCTCCAATACGGACAGGCATAGAAAAGCAGGAGCCGGACCGGTTACCGCTCGGGGCCTTTATGAAACGGATATTTTGTTTAAGAAAAGATTGCCTATGCCTGAGATATTAAAATTTTATGATCAGGATTTTGTAATACTGGAAGGAGTAACGGATTTTGGGGTCCCCAAGATTTTATGCGCCTCCTCCATCGAAGATGTAATGGAGCGCATACATCCCAGCGTATTTGTACTAAGCGGCGTGATAAGCAACAAAATATCCCGCTTTAAAAGCCTTTCCGTCATCAATGCCGTTACTGATATAGAGAGGCTTACGGATCTGGTGGAAAGCACCGCCATGGATTGGGAGTCTGTATAATGGATATAGAGATAGTGGAAAAGTTCAGCAGCAAGCGAAATCATGTATATAAGGTAAAAATACATACTTCCTCTTCTGCTGTTTTAGCGGTGATGAAGAAGTATGAAAAGGAAAATACCCGCTTATTGGCCGTAGAGTATAATAACTTGAATATGCTCCGCCGGTCCGGTCTGTCTGTACCCGAAGTGATATATAAAGATGAAGGCAGCTTGTTCTTACAGCATATTGAAGGAATCCTGGTGAACGATTTGGCGGAAAGCCTTGATATGGGAGATTGGATTGATGACTTGGCCTTATGGATGAGCAAGCTGCATCAAATATCCGCCGGAGCCTTCAGCATGCTGAAGGGTGACGTGAATCTGAAGAACTTTATATACAGCGATAATAAGATATATGGGCTTGATTTTGAGGAAATGAAGCGCGGCGATGGGCGCATGGACTTGGCTGACCTATGCTTTTTCATGCTCACGAATGCTCCTTCCTTCACAAAAGAAAAGCATCTCATGATGAGAAAGCTTTTGAAGAGCTATGAAAAATACTCCGGTTCGCAGCTCAAGGATATGGCCGGGTACTTGCTTCTGAGCAAAGCAGAGGCAAAGATAAGAAGGAGCGGAAATATAACAAAATAAACAGATTTTAATAATAAGGAGCCGATATGATGAGAAGGGAGTTTATAGAGTTTGCGCCTAATTTGCCTGTCAATGTACATTATCATAGCTGTAAGCATTATCCCATCCATTGGCATAAGGCCATGGAGATAATCTATGTAGTAGAAGGCAAAATCAGCGTCAATANNACGAAGCCCACAGCATATCCGGCAGAAGCGGCAATAACAAGGCTTTAATATTTAATATCGATACCGGATTTTTAAATAAATATTACGATATAGAGAATATGTTTTTTTATACTGAAACCTCCGATACGGATGTGCAGAAATCCGAAAAATATGAAAAATTGCGGGAGCACCTGGCTATACTGCTGTGCGAGCTGTTTCAGCGAAGCGAGGATTTTGAAGAATTTATAGAAGATACTTTGGTGGAATTGCTGTATCATCTCATCAATAATTTTCATTATCTCATCTACGATGAAGAAAGCCTGAAGGATAATGAGGTTCAGTTTGAGAGATATGACAGGATAATAAAGTATATATATTCCAACTATCATAACAGGATAAGCCTCCAGGACATCGCCAGAAGAGAATATCTCAGCTCTCATTATCTATCCTACGGCATAAAAAATAATGTAGGGCACAGCTTCAATGATTTTCTTAATCTTACCAGAGTAGAAGAAGCCATAAAGCTTCTGCTGGATAGCAATAAGACTATATCGGAAATATCAGAGGAATTAGGATTCTCACACACAAGATATTTCAATAAGCATTTTAAGAAGCATTATAGATGCACTCCGATGCAATATAGAAAAAAGCATGACTTGTCTGCCGAAGAATATGAGGCTATGAAAAAGTATGACACTCTTCCTATTAGTACCGCTCTGGAGCATATTGCAAATTATCTTGAGGATTATCCCAGATTTCATTCTGAAAACAGGATAATAAAGCTGGATATCGACCTGATCGGCAATGCCCATGGGGATTCATGGACAACAGGAATTGAGTCCGTGTATTTAGGCTGCTGCAGAGAGCTGTATTCCCAAAGGAAAATGGCATATATAGCTCAAGCGAAGAAGGATTTAAACTTCAAATACGGGATAATAAGCAATGTTTTTTTGAAAAAAAGCCATACCTTTAACCAGATGGCATACTGGGAAGAAATGAGGGAGATATTTTGCTCCTTGATGAAGCTGGATATAATACCTCAGATCATATTGGATGATGAGGATACAGATATAGAGCCTTTCATGAACTATTACAAAGGGTTTTTCGGTGAAGATGCGATAAAGGAGTGGTCCCTATGCAACTTCAAGGATATGGAGCGGAAGCCTGACTTAAGCCTTGATCCTCTATATGACACTGCTTATATGATACCGCTGATCATCGATGCTTATATAAACCAAAAGGAGGATATGCCGTACCCGGCACTGTTTGACGAATTGAGTGATGAGGAAATTGATAATTCCGTTTTCTTCGGCGGAAAGGGTCTCATAAATAAATATGGTATGAAAAAACCTTCATACTATGCCTACAGTTTTTTATCCCTACTGGGAGAAAATATGATCGATAAAGGAGACGGATATATAATAACCCAAAGGGATGGAAACTATCAGATACTGCTCTACCTATATGACGATAAGCTGAAAAGCCCTGGGATCAAAGATAGAGCCCTCAAAAAATCCGGAATGAGAACCATGCTGAAGCGAAAGTATTCCATCAACTTATCTTCCCTCCCCGATGATTTCAGGGTCATATCTTACAATATAAATGAAAAAAACGGATCAACCTACGATAATTGGATTTCCATCGGGGCCCCAAAAGCTTTGACTGGTGAAGAACTAAAGCTGCTTGACACTGCATCCGGACCTTCTGTAAAATTCTATAACGCAGGCAAGAGCCCTGTCTTTAACATAATATCAGCCTTAGAAGGCTATGGAGCCAACTTGATTCAGCTTCAAAAAGTACAAAAGCACCTATAACATGGTGCTTTTTATTTATTCGACTACTTACGAAAAACTTCAGGTGCTTAAACTTATACCTTTTAACGGTTACCTTGGTGAATGAAAAAAATTACAAATATGTATATACTTTTTATTGAGGATGATGTCTGTCCGTTTACGAAAGGTTGTGATCGACATGAAAATCAATAGAAATATATTCAAATCAGAAAACACAGATAAGCTTCTCATTAAATTTGCAGTGCCTACCATCATAGCTCTATTAGTCATAGAGCTATATAACATGGTGGATACCATATATGTAGGTCGGTATCTGGGAAGCACAGCCATAGGAGCATTGGCAATAGCCTTCCCTGTTCAGCGCCTTATTTCCGCCTTGGGCCTTTTGATAGCCGTGGGTTCCTATACCGCGGCATCAAGATATCTGGGAGAAAAAAATTATGATGATCTGAAAACTGTAATAAAAAATTCTCTGGTCCTTACCATACTGATAATGTCTGCAATTACATCTCTCCTGTATTTCTTTTTGGATCCCATAATAATAGGGCTGGGTGCAAGCCAAAGCATATTGCCTTATTCCAAGGATTATATAGGCATTGTGATATTCGGAGGCGTATTTCAATCTTTAGCTATAGTGATGTGCTATATCATAACTGCTCTGGGAAACCCTAGGATAACCCTTAAGGCCACAGGCTTAGGAGCTGTTTTAAATATAATACTGGATTATGTATTGGTGGCCTATTATCCTTTAGGCGTGAAAGGAGCAGCAATTTCAACAGTTTTATCTCAGTTCATATCCTTCTTATATGCATGGCACAAATTCAGCTATGTGAAAAAGGATTTGAATTTAGGCTGGAAGCTCAGGCTTAATCAAGGTATTTCTTCAGAGATCCTCTTGATAGGCTTCTCCACCTTTGTGATAGAAATATCCGACGCAGTAGTAGCTGTGCTATTGAACAACCTTCTCCTGTCCTACGGAGGGGATAAGGCATTGATAATAATAGGTGTTACCACAAGGATCTCAATGTTCCTGTTTATTACCGTGATCGGCATAAGCTCTTCCATGCAGCCCATAGCGGCATTTAATTACGGAGCTGATAATTATGATAAGGTAAAAGATGTGGTAAAAAAATCAATCGATTATGCGACCGTGTCATCAGCTATTGTGTGGCTGTTGATGATGGTCTTCCCTCAATATATTATAGGCTTCTTTATGGCTGATTCCGAACTGCTTATAGATACCATAAGAATCCTGAGAACCATAATATCCATTTTCCCCGTTGTAGGCGTATACTATGTTGCAATATACTTTTACCAGGCAATGGGGGAAGGCAGGGGTTCCTTCCTCTTGTCCATTTACAGGCAAATTGTAGTGTTCATTCCTCTTATGTTTATAATGGCCAAATCCATGGGCTTACCGGGAATCTGGCTGTCCTTTCCCATATCGGACATGATCTCTTGCTTAACCGGCATCTATTATATAAAGCGCGCTTTTGATATAGTGGAAGAGCCGGAATACTAAACAGGCGATTAGCCTTGCATTGACAACTGTTTAACGTTATAATATAGATATAATTTCCATAAGCTCAATAAACAGAAATACTCCGATTTTATGCATCTAAACGAATTATACGCGCAAGATGCATAAAACGAAAGGGTATTGCAGGAAACTGCAGTGCCTTCCAGTGCGAAAAGGAGTAATAAACCGGCTTTTTAAAACTTCTTTTTGCTATAAAAGAAGTTTTTTTATTACTCATTTCCATTACGAGTAAACTGTGTCAAAATTTTAAATAGGAGGAGAGCATTATGAGCTATTCAAACACTAAGAAATCCTTGAAGGTACTGGCACTATTAACAGCTTTTACCCTTATATTTTCATCCCTTGGCCTTATAGCTCCGGATGTATTAGGAAGTTCTGTATACGCAGAAGCATGGACTCCTAAAACGGAGCAGCCTATTGTTGTGGTTACGGGCCAGGGTATAGGATTCACCGATGAAAAATCGTATACTCTAAGCGAACTCATATCAATGCAGCATGTTACAAATCTTTACTCCACAATAAACACCACTCCCACCAAGAGCATATATCTTGGGAAGGGAGTAAAAGTCGATGATCTCCTGAGCAAATCAGGCTTCACCAAAGACAAATATGATCTATTCAAGATAGCTTTTGCAGCCAAGGATGGTTACAAGGTCACCTTCGACCCTTCTCACAAAGGAGATTCTACCACTTCCAAGGTATTGACCACCCCATCCTACGGTATGGAAAGATATTATTTCCCCAAACTGGGCAGCGGACAAGCCGACGGCAAAATCCCCGTGGATACCATACTGGCCTTCGGAAGAGCCGGCGATAGGGGTAAACCTGAGATAATACCCCAAAGCAGTTCTATAGAAGCTTTGACTGATAAGGATGCACCCCTCTTGATGGTAGGCCAGCAGCATGTGGAAGAACAAAATAATCCCTTGTTTAATAAAACCATACAAAAAATACTTGTTGGCGAAGAACTGCCTGCAGTTCTGAAAATAGGTAATAAGGATTATACAAGAGCTGAAATACTCCTCATGCCTAAAATGGCAGGCAATTGGACCTATACTAAAAAAACAGGCCCGGTGGCTGACTACTGTGTGGGAGTTCCTTTGAGCGAACTTCTCAATGGCTATGACGATAAGGACAAAGTAGAATTTATATCTGCCGACGGCTATGCAAATGATCCTGTTACCGTAGGAGATATAAAAGATTCCTCCAAGCAGTACATACTGGCCTATGAAGCAGGCACCGGCTCCGGTGACTCCAAAGCAGTCTGTGACACTGCAAAGGATAACCCGGCTATAGTCGGTTATTTCAGGATATACAGCCAAAACGGCTCCTTAATAAAGCTGGTCAACGAGATCAAGGTCACTCCGTCCGGCGGAACAGACTATTCCAAGAGTCCTTACAAGCACATTACAAACGGCGGAGTTGCCGGCGATGCACCTTACAATATAGATGCAATAACAGGAGCAACATTGACCTTTGAAGGTCCCGGCCTTGCGGCCAGCATACCTCTCTCCATCAGAGAAATGGAGAACCAAAATGCAGGTGCCTTCCGCGGAGATTATAAGGATATTCGAAGCGGAAAAGAGACTGTACTTAAATATGAAGGAATCCGTCTTGAATACCTATTGAAGAATATGACCTCCGGCACAACCGGTATAAAGCTCACCGATTCCGCCTATAAGGTGCTCTTAAAAAACAGAGTGAGACAGACCATAGCAGAATTTACCTTAGAGCAAATTGCCCAGGCTGAAGCACAGGGCAAGCCCATAATCATATCCTATGGAACCTCAAACCGGGACGGCTCCAATCCGAGGCCATTTGTCTATGATGCAGGAGCAGGTGCCGATGCGTCCTTGGGCAATGAGGATGGCTGTATAAAGCTTGTTTATGATAAATCAGCCTTCCGCTTTGATCCGAACCCCAGCTATACCAAGTTCGGAAACATTGCATACATCTATGTGGCAGAGAATGATTCCCCGGGCTATAAGCATGATAAAGCCCCTTACGACAAAGCAGAGAATTCTCAGTNNATAATAACCGTTACGGGAGATAAGATCGGAAGAGAAGTAAACTATACAGTAAAGCAAATAGAAGATATGGTCAAGTATGAAGACAGCAAGCCCGCTATAAGCGGCATGGGCTATAGAGCCGAATACAGCCTCTCCAACTCAACCTACTGGTATGTTAATGAATATGAAGGGGTTAAGCTGTGGGAGCTTCTGAAGAAATCCGGAGTCCCCGAAGCCATGGCCAAGGGCGAAGGCTCCAAGACCGTGGTGCAATTTGCCGCTACAGACGGCTATAAGGATTTTGACAAGTTCACTCTGGCTCAGATAGCAGATCCCGGTCTATTCGGATACTATGAAAAGAACCCCGCCGATTTGAACGACGGAAAATACGCTTCCAAGGATGAAGATGATTTAAGATCCACCGGTTATCCCGTTTTAGTAGCCTATGGGGTCAACGGATATCCATATGTTATAAAAAATATTCTGGACGGCTATAAGAGCGGCCTTGGCAATGATGGAGGCCCCTTGCGCATCATATCCGGCAAAACAGAATACCACCATGCCAACGGCTCAAAGCAGGCCAAGCTGCTGGATAAGATAATCGTGGGCAATGAAGTCAACTACAGCACCCACAGCGGGAATCCGGACGAAAATTATAAATCTCTCGCTTCTCAAAAGATAGATGTAAAAGTGATAGGCATGGATGGAAGCACTCTCAAGAATCTAAGCTACACAATAGCAGATATAGAAAGCATGATTTACGGAGCCGATATCTCCAATACTGAAAAGGTTAAGGCTAAAGTAAAGGATTTCTACAAGGTCAAAAAAGGCGATAAAGCTTACATCGATTTGTATGAGGGTATAGATCTTAGCTATTTCCTGAAGGAGAAGGCTCAGATACCCGGGATCAAAGGCACAGTGATCCTTACAGGCTCTAAGGGAGAATCCTTGACCGTATCCCTGGACGATATATTCTATAACAGCAAAAAATCCATCCTGGCTTTTGCTAAAAACGGCACTCCCATGGTACCGGATAAAGACTCTAAGGGTTATGTCAGCTCCTATACGGACGGAACAGGCGAGAAGATCAATGTGAAGAACGACGGCGGGCCTCTTATGATGATCATGCCCCAGGAAAAATCCATAAATGCGGTTGCTTCAATTGCAATAAATCTTCAGCCCGATAAATATGCCCATATAGAATCCCCTTATAACCAACTGAAAAACAGTACCATAACTATTGAAGGCCCGGGAACTAAGCTCAGCTCACCTAAGACCTTCAAGGTTTCGGACATAGAAGACAAGCAGACCCTCGCAATCACAGCCGATTATAACGTGAAGAAGACTGCTTCGGAACAGCAGATCCGCTACAGAGGGATAGATCTCTACAGCTTCTTACGATCTGCGGATGTAGGACTCCAATCCAATGCCAGCGAAGCAGTCTTTACCGCTGCAGACGGAAAGAGCCTGACCTTCTCATTATCGGAGGTCATGAAAACTGATTATCTCAACGGTGCAACCAAAGCAGCGGATTTGAAGATGATATTGGCCTATGGCTCAAGCCCAATAACTCACAGCAATCCCGAGAACGGCAAGCCTCTTGTACCGGATAAGGACTCTAAGGGTTATGATCCCAACTATAACAATTCGGGAGGCCCTCTTTGCCTAATGGTAGGCCAGAAGTCCGCAGAAGACATCAATTCCTCCAATATACTAAAAAATGTTGTGAGGATATCCGTCAAAGCTTCTGAAGCCACCAGCTGGAAACATGACATGAGCCCTGCCTACAGCCAGTATCTGGACAAAAGCTATCTGGAGCTTACCGGGACTGCTTTGGCAAACCAGAATAAATATACTCTCCGCGAGCTTGAAGCCATGGATGACATAATACTGAGAGATTCCTATACCTATATCGGGGAGCATCAGCATGAAGGCCTTGACCTGTGGAAGCTCATCACTCAAAAGGCAGAGCTCAAGCCCGGAACAGACATCACCTCTGTGAAAGTTATCGNNCTGTCTGTATTCGGAAAGGATGCCCTGGAAAAAGGAATCGCAGACGGCCTGGACAGAAAGATAATCATGCTTTCCTATGCTGCAGATGGAAATCCGCTGGTTACAGATACCAACAGCGACGGATACACAAGCGGCAATGAAGGCGGACCCATAAGGATGATCACTCACTTGAATCAGGGAGCATGCCTGAAGAATGTAGTCAAGGTAGTAGTAGACGGAAACACCGATCATGCCCCTTCATCGAAGCCTGCTGAAAAAGTATTTGCCTCCTATCTGGGCGGGGATAAGGGCGGATTACCTGTGGCAGGAGTGAGGACCGTCGTCCCCGATGATAAAGGCGGCCTTTGGATAGGCACCTATGGAGGCGGAGCGGCTTATCTGGATGCAGCAGGAAAGATAAATGCCCTGACCTTGCCGGGAAGCTATGTAAACGATATAGCCATAGATAAAGCAGGCGGCGTATGGTTTACCCTCGGAGGCATGGAGCCTCAAAATCAAAAAGGGGCCGCTTATCTCAAAGACGGAAAAGTGGCCCATTATACAAAGGAAAGCACCAAGGGCAATCTCATATCGGATTTTGTGCAGAGCGTGGAAATAGACAGCAGCGGCAAAGTGTGGTTCGCCACCGCTTCAGGCTTGGTCTGCTTTGACCCTGCAAATAACAGCTGGAAGAGCTGGACCAAGGAAAACGGCCTGCCCGCCCAATCAATCTGCGCACTGACGGCGGATGCTAAAGGCGGCATCTGGATAGGATGCTACCCTGATACAGCAGATGCAGAAAAGAATATATACAGCGGCGGATATGCATATATGACCAAGGAAGGAGCTATAAAGGCATATACAGACACCAAAAATACTAAATTTGCCGACCAATGGGTGAGAAGCATTTCCATAGACCCCCAGGGCGGAGCATGGATAGTAAAGTCCGGTTCTTACTCTACCATGGAAAATGCAGGAGGCAGGATTGATTATGTAAACCCNNAGGGAGAGATTGAAGCCCAATATACAGGACAGGAGCTGCTCCCCGGGGAATTGAAGGATAACGCGGAAATACGAACTATTGCTGTGGATTACAAAGGCAGTTTGTGGATCGGAACCAGCTCCAAAGGAATATTCTTCTGCAAGAAGCCAAAAACAGTGAGCAAGAAATTTAACAGAACCAACGGAGATTGGCAGGACATCAGCAGCTTAGACTCGATATTCTCCATAGCCGTAACAGAAGGTACTCTGTGGGCAGGAAGCAATGGCGGCGTAGTCCATGCTTTGACGGATAATATATTCATGAAAAAATAAGTATCAGGAGCAGGCAGGCACACTGCTTGCTCCTGATTTTACTGCGGAGGTAAACTATGAAAATCAGAAATAACGTATTTTCAATTTTATTGTTCCTTTTGCTATCCTTATCCCTATTGACGGCATGCCAGGCAAAAGTCCCTTCCGCTCCGGCTGCGGATTTGGCAGAAGCCGCTGATGAAACGAAAGCCAAGGAGCAGCCCGTGGAAATACAAAAGAAAGCCGAAGAAGCAGCCCCCCAGGAGCAGCCTTCAGAAGATGCCCTTAAAGCAGCACCTGCAGAAACTCCGGCAGAGCCGCAAAAAAAGGAATCTTCTAAATCGGATGATAAAGCCTGCTTTCAGATCGAAGGTACAGGCATAGAAAAATCTATTCTGCTTTCTCTGGATGAAATGAAAGCCATGAATGACGCTTATTTTGAGGATGACTTCTTTTCTCTCAATAGCTATGGAACAAAAAAGTATTTTCATTTTAAAGGTATAAAAATAAAGGCTATTTTAGATAAAGCCGAATTAAAAGATAACGCTAAAAATATAAAATTCGTTGCAACAGACGGTTATACCCAAGAGCTGACTATTGACCAAGCTTTAAGGGAGGACTATATTGATGAACAGGATCCAAGCAAGGAATATCCTGTTATAATCGCATGGCATGAAGATGGTAAGGATTATGATGCTGAGAAAGGTCCACCCTTCCGCCTTGTAATAGGTCAAGAAGAACCTGACGACATGAATAAGGTTAAATGGGTAATGAATATCACTAAAATAATTGTAAATTAGAGGTAAGAACATATGAAGAAAAATAGAATTTATATTGTGCTGCTCCTCATAATTGCCCTTGGGGTCTCCGGCGCCCTATGGTATGTGAATGATACCAGGAAAGAAACGTCAATGATAAAGGAGATACTGCCCAAAGCAGGCAAAATAAAAGTCATAGATGGGGCTTTAGATAATCCAATAATTAAGGAAAGCTTCCCTGCTATTGAAAAAGTCTATAGTATCGATAATAAGCCTGCAGCCTTTATAACCTCATCAACAGGGTATGAGGGTATAATAAAAATGCTTGTAGTGATAGACAATGAGGAAGAAAAAATAGCCGGTGTTCGGGTTTTAATTCAGGGGGATACTCCCCTATATGCAGGCGGCATAGAAGAAACATGGTTTACTGATAGATTTAAA
>DPSW01000275.1 GCA_003527145.1 Clostridiaceae bacterium
GGCTTTTGCTGCTTCTATAAATTCTTGCCCCTTGATCGACAATATTGCCGATCTCACTATGCGGGCAAACTGTGGTATCCTTGACATGCTCATCGCAATTAAAATGTTTACAATGCCTTGTCCAAGTGCCGCAACAACAGCTATTGCCATCAAAATGCTTGGGATTGCCAAAAAAACATCCATAATACGCATCAGGATATTATCAATCCTGCCACCGTAATAAGCTGCCAAAGACCCAATTAACGAGCCAAAGAACAATGAAATGATTACCGTTGATAAACCGACTAACAACGATATCCTTCCGCCATAAATCACTCTGGCAAACATGTCCCTCCCATACATATCTGTCCCGAATATGTATTCTTTTCCCGGGGATATTAGCTTTTTTGAGATGTTCTGCTCAATTGCAGCATCATAACTTATAAACACTGGTGCCCCAACAGTAAAAATAATCGTTATAGCAAATAGGATCAAGCCGAACATTGCGAGTTTATTCTTGCTAAACCTAAACCATATTGCTTTAAGTTGGCTGCGTTTTTTAATGTTTTTAAAATTTACTCCCTTTTCAAAATTAACCTCCATAGCCACCTACCCTTTCGAAAACTGTGTCTTAACCCTAGGGTCAATATAGGTATATAAAATGTCGACCAATAGGTTAACAAGACCACCAACAAAAGCAATTAGCAGCACTGCACCTATAACTACCGGTGCATCCTTCATTTTTACCGCTTCTACAACTAATGTTCCTAGGCCATTTATTGCAAAAACGCTCTCTGTAATTACAGCTCCGCCCAATAAAATTCCAAAGTTTATACCTATTACTGTAACAACTGGCAGCAACGCATTTCTTAATGCATGCTTAAATATTATCCTTTTTTCAGAAGCCCCTTTTGATTTAGCTGTCCTTATATAATCTTGCCTTATCACCTCTAGCATGGTTGAGCGTGTCATTCTTATCAGTGTAGCAAGGGTTATGGAAGACAATGTTATTGTAGGCAGTATAAAATGTATCCATGTGTCAGCTCCTGTAGTAGGCATTAAATCCAGCTTTAGTGAAAATATCAATATAAGCATTAATCCAAGCCAAAATCCCGGCATTGATGTTAATACTAATGTTGTGATCAAGCTAACTGTATCTATTATCGTATACTGCCTCACAGCCGATATAATTCCTATCGGAATTCCCAGAATTATCGCAAATGAGATACCGCATAATGCCAGTTTTACAGTAACTGGGAAACGAACCAGTATCTCTTGAGAAGTGGGAGCCTTGGATACATAAGAGATGCCAAAGTCACCCTTGCATATCCCGAGAACATATTTGCCATATCTGATAAAGAAGTTTTCGTTCAATCCCATCTCTTCTCTTAACATTGCAACAGCTTCTTCCGTTGCGCCTTCACCAAGCATGAGCCTGGCAGGATCACCCGGAGTTAAATTTAAAATAGAGAATAAGATAAAAGATATTCCCACCATTACCGGTATCATTAAGAATAACCTCTTCAAAATATACCTAAACATTTTGCCTCCTAACATGTTGCAGGCATAGAAATGCCTGCAACATTTTTGCATCAGTTCTTGTTAATTATTTCCAATCTGCGTAAATATATCTACGCAGATTATCAGGCCTTAATTCCAACCCTGTTAAATTTGTATTAGCCGCTAATGTTCTTTTAGCCATAAACAATGGAACAAGCATTGTTTCTTCCTTTATGATTTCGCAAGCTTTAGCATATATTTCTTTCCTTTTCTCAAGATCCAGACAAGCTCTCCCTTCACTTAGGAGTTTGTCCAATTCCGGATTATTGATCCCCATGTAATTTCCTTTGCCTTTAAGGTTTTCGCTGTGGAAAAAAGAATATTGACAAAAATCAGCATCGGGAACCTTAGCTACTATTGCCCAGAATGTAATATCAAAATCACTCTTATTTGTTACATCATCCATATATTTGCCACGTTCCATAATTTCTATTTCAATATTTATTCCAATCTTTTTTAACTGTGCCTGAATGATTTCTGTAGGCTTAGTGTATGTAGGAGAATCAATAGTCTTCATCTTTACAGTAAATCCATCGGGATATCCTGCCCCTGCAAGCAATGTTTTTGCTTTTTCAAGATCATATGGATTGGCCTTGAAGTCAGTCGGATATTCGGGGCATGACATTAGCAGCGGGGCCTCCAATGGTGAAGCCATTCCATTCTTAGCTCCATCAATTAATTCCTGCCTATCAATTGCGTAGCTTACTGCTTCCCTTACTCGCTTGTCTGCAAATGGTCCTTTTGTGTTGTTAAACATAATATTTAAGAACGCATTTGAATCACACTCTGCATATTGAAGCTTCTTGTTATCGATAAGTGATTGACGTGCTTCTTCAGGGGTATTACTATCAATGATATCAATTTCACCCTTCTCTAATGCAATAAGAAGAGTACTGGGGTCAGGAATCTGTATATAAGTAATCTTTTTAATTGCAGGCTCACCGGCATAATAGCCGCTGAATGCTTCCATTACTATTTTTTCACCAGGTATCCACTCTTTAAGTACATATGGCCCCGATCCGATTGGACTCTTTCCATATCCATCTTCATCAGCTTCGATAGCCTTTTTGTTCATAATATATAAAGCAGTAGTAGTAAAACATTTTAATCCAGGACCGTAAGGATATTTGAAATTAACCAATACTGTTTGTTCATCAACCTTTTCAGCTTTATCAATTGCAGATGTCATAATAGTTACAAACGGAGATACTGCGGCTCTATTAATTGAGAATACAACATCTTCAGCTGTAATGGGATCTCCATTATGGAACTTGATATCAGGTCGTAATTTAAAAGTAATTGATTTAGCGTCATCAGCAAATGTCCAGCTTTCAGCAAGTGCAGATACTATCTCACCGTTATAATCTCTTACAAG
>DPSW01000018.1 GCA_003527145.1 Clostridiaceae bacterium
TGGGATTTGGCATGATGTTCCTTGGATTAAAAATACTTAATCAGGGAGTGCCTTTCATGAAGGAAAGTGAAACTCTCAGGTACTTTTTTGAAAAGTACGCTTCTATTCCCATCATAGGCATATTGCTGGGCATGGTTGCAACTGCCCTTGTGCATAGCAGCGCCGCTACAGTCGGGCTGGTAATGGTTTTAGGACAAGCAGGACTTATTGACCTTCAAGCGGCGATTTGCATAATGCTGGGGGATAATATAGGAACCTGTGTGACTGCTCAGCTCGCAAGCCTTTCCGGAAATATACATGCAAGAAGGACCGCCTGGGCTCATACTCTATATAATATCATTGGTGTCATAGTCGTAGCATTGATCTTGCCATACTTTGTACGTATAGTTGAAGCTACGACTATCTATTTGCAGCCCAACGGTGATATAGGCTCCCAAATAGCCAATTCACATACCTTTTTTAATCTATTCAGTGCATTGGTATTTCTGCCTATTACAAAGTATTATGTCAAATTTCTTGAGACTGTCATTAAAGGAAAGGGTGTGGATCATGAGAACAGGTCCATATATCTGGATAAATTGCTTTTAGACACACCTGCCGCTGCAATAAAAGCATCTGTTTCTGAACTCATAAGAGGCGCTGAAATCGCCAAGATCATGCTGAATAATGCGGCAGAAGCCTTATTTGAAAACGATGAGAAAAAGCTTGAACTTGTTCACAAGGATGAAGAAGTCGTCAATCAGCTCCAGAAGGATGTAACCGTTTATATGGTAGAATTATCGAAACGCCTTCTTTCCGATACAGAGTCTATCACCGTAACTGCCATGATCAATAGCATAAACAATATAGAAAGAATGGGAGACCATACAGAAGATATTGCAAGACTGATTAAAAGCAAGATTGACAAGAATCTAATTTTCTCCGATGAGGCAACGGATGAATTAAAGCATCTGCTTGAATTGGTCACCTGGATGTATGATAATACTATAATTCTATTGAAGGATAAAAATCCTGAGCTGGCTAAATCCACAGCAGAGCTGGAGGATAAGGTGGATGAATTGTGCAAGGATTTGGCAAACCATCATATAGCAAGGNNGGGTAGTTTTCCTGGATATAATAAACCACTTTGAAAGGATAGCAGACCATATTTATAAGGTTTCCCTTTTGTCAAAGGATGAGCTTCAGGGCGTTTTCAGGGCGGGCGCGAAATAGTCATTTCAAAGTTCTCAAGGAGATGTTTTGCATGGGGAAATGGTTTAATGGTGAGCCCTTCAGGCTCTTTTCAAGGGTACATATATCAGCCCTTTTGATAATATTCGTTTTAAACCTGATGATTTNNGTGAAGACAGATAAGCTCTGCAGGAATGCCATAGCTTTGGCCCTCATAGCCACAGAGCTTTCCTTTCAAATTTGGTGTGCCGCTATAGGTGTGTGGACGGCTGAATACAACCTGCCTTTTCATCTTTGCTCCGCCGCCACAATAATCTGTGCGATCATGCTATTCATGAAGAGCTATAGAATATATCAGATAGCATATTTCTGGGGCCTGGGAGGAGCTTTGCAGGCGCTTCTGACCCCTGACTTGAGCGGATATAACTATCCCCATTATGTCTTTTTTAAATACTTCATACTGCATGGACTCATAATAGTCTCAGTTCTTTACATGGCCTTTGTGCATTCATATAGGCTTGATTTCAGATCTGTTTTAAATGCTTTTGCCGTCACGAATCTATTCGCTGTAATTGTGATACCTGTAGATATCCTGACGGGGGGCAATTACCTTTTTTTGTGCAGAAAGCCGGAGGCTATGACCTTGCTCGATTATTTAGGCCCCTGGCCGTGGTATATAATCCCTATGGAAGCAGTGGTATTTGCGATGTTCCTTATATTGTACCTGCCTTACGCCATAAGCGATTTTGTGCAAAAGCACAGGGATATAAATTCAGGCATAAGCCCGGGTGCATAGAAACATTTATAAATAATTAAAAAATTTATAAATATGTATTGACAAAATACTAATGAGATAGTAACATGTAGAGAATTAATCTTTCTCTAGAGAATGTAATTGAATATATATACACATAAAAGCTAGGATAGGGAAAAGTAGACATGAAAAGCATTTATCAGAGAGTGGGATAAGGTGGGAACCCATAAAGGCCTAATGTCGAAACTCGCTCTGGAGCTGCAGGCTGAACTGGAGTAAGCTGAGCCGGCATTAGCCGTTATTGAAATGAGTAAAAATTGGGTGGAACCGCGACAGATTTCTCGCCCCAGGCAGAGGTCTGTTTTTTTTATACCCAAATTTAGAACGCATTGACTGTTAAGTAAAAATTATTACTAGCTGCAATCATCCAACCATGCCAATACCCAATTATATCTCAAAAGTGAAAGGCATGATTATGATGGAGGATAAGCTGAACAATAGATGGTGCAGCAAGTTAAATATTAACGGTAAAGGAGAGTAGGGAAATAATATGGGAATGACGATGACACAAAAGATTTTGACGGATCACGCAGGCCTTGAATCTGTAAAGGCAGGCGATTTGATAAAGGTAAAGCTTGATTTGGTTTTAGGAAATGACATTACTGCTCCGGTGGCTATAAAAGAGTTTAAGAACATAGGAGTCTCCAAAGTATTTGATAAGAAAAAAATTGCTATAGTGCCCGACCATTTTACCCCTAATAAGGATATAAAGTCTGCAGAGCAGGTCAAATTTATTAGAGAGTTTTCAAGGGAAATGGGAATAGAGAATTTCTTTGAAATCGGGCAGATGGGCATAGAGCATGCCCTTATCCCTGAAAAAGGCCTGGTTGCAGCGGGAGATGTAGTTATAGGGGCTGATTCCCACACCTGTACCTATGGTGCACTTGGAGCTTTTTCAACAGGCATAGGGAGTACGGATATGGCAGCGGGGATGGCAACGGGAGAGGCTTGGTTTAAGGTTCCGGATGCAATAAAATTTGTGCTTGCAGGGAAACCGTCCAAGTGGGTGAGCGGAAAGGACATTATACTTCACATCATAGGCATGATAGGAGTGGATGGTGCCTTGTACCAGTCCATGGAGTTCACGGGAGATGGTCTGAAGCATTTATCCATAGATGACAGATTTACCATTGCCAATATGGCCATAGAGGCAGGAGGTAAAAATGGGATATTTGAGGTCGATGAGAAGACCATAGATTATATGAAAGAGCATTCAAGCAAAAAATACCGTATATTTAAAGCTGATGAGGATGCGGAATACAGCAGGGTTATCCAAATAGATCTCTCAACATTAAAACCTGTGGTGGCTTTTCCTCATTTGCCGGATAACACAAGAACCATAGATGAAGTAGGAGATGTAGCTATTGATCAGGTAGTTATCGGCTCTTGCACCAATGGCAGGATAGAAGATATGAGAATAGCTGCAGAGGTGCTTAGAGGGGAGAAGGTGCATGAAAGGGTCAGGCTTATTGTTTTCCCTGCTACTCAAAAGATATACCTTCAGGCATTGAGGGAAGGATTGCTGGAGATATTCGTAGAAGCGGGGGGCGCAGTTAGCACACCAACCTGCGGACCCTGCCTGGGAGGCCATATGGGTATACTGGCAAAGGGAGAAAGAGCATTGTCCACGACAAACAGGAACTTTGTAGGCAGGATGGGACATCCGGAGAGTGAGGTCTATCTTGCAAGCCCTGCAGTTGCAGCAGCATCTGCAATAACAGGCAGAATATCATCACCGGAGGAGGTAGTATGATGATGACTGGAAGAGCATTCAAGTATGGAGATAATATTGACACAGATGTTATTATACCTGCAAGATATTTGAACAGCAGTGATGCCCAAGAGCTTGCAGAGCATTGCATGGAAGATCTGGACAAGAATTTCGTAAATGAGGCAAAGCAGGGAGATTTCATTGTAGCCGGTAAAAACTTCGGCTGCGGCTCATCAAGGGAGCATGCTCCAATAGCAATCAAGGCCTCAGGTGTGAGCCTGGTCATTGCAGAAACCTTCGCAAGGATATTTTACAGGAATGCCATAAATATCGGGCTGCCAATAATGGAGTGCCCTGATGCAGCAAAGGAGATAGAAGCAGGAGATGAGATCTCTGTGGACATAAAAACCGGGGCCATAAAAAACATCACTAAGAGTAAAGAGCATAAAGCAGCTCCTTTTCCTGAATTTATGCAGGATATAATCAATGCGGGCGGGCTTATAAACTATATTAAGAAGGAGCAAGTAGGCGATGAATAAGAAGATTGCATTGATACCCGGTGATGGAGTAGGCCCTGAGATAGTGAAGCAAGGCATAAAAGTCTTGGATGCTGTTTCCGCTAAATATAATTGTACATTTGAGTATAAAGAATTGGTTATGGGCGGCATTGCAATAGATAAAACAGGACATCCTCTTCCAGAGAAAACTATCAAGGCATGCAAAGAAAGCGATGCTGTATTGTTAGGGGCTGTAGGAGGGTGGAAATGGGATAATCTGCCGGGACATCTAAGGCCTGAGGCAGGACTCTTGGGCATCAGGAAAGCATTGGGGGTATATGCAAATCTAAGACCTGCCATCCTTTTTCCCCAGCTAAAATCTGCCTCATTTCTGAGAGAAGACGTTTTAGAAGGCGGAATAGATGTAATGATAATAAGAGAGCTTATTGGAGGCATATATTTCGGTGAAAAAAAGAGAGTGGATATTGAAGGCGGTGAAAAAGCCTGGGATGTGATGGCTTATTCGACCCATGAGATAGAGAGGATAACCAGAAGAGCCTACGAAATAGCCAGAAAGAGAAGCAAAAAGCTTACAATGGTGGATAAAGCCAATGTTCTTGAGAGCTCCAGGCTATGGAGAGAGGTTGTAATGGGGATTTCGGGCGAATACCCGGATGTGGAGACAAACTGTATGTATGTCGATAATGCGGCCATGCAGCTTATCCGAAACCCTAAGCAATTTGATGTAATTGTTACGGAGAATATGTTCGGAGATATACTGAGCGACGAAGCTTCAATGCTGACAGGCTCTCTCGGAATGCTTCCGTCAGCAAGCATGGGAGAAGGCCAAATAGGCCTGTACGAGCCTATTCATGGCTCTGCTCCTGACATAGCAGGGCAGGATAAAGCTAATCCCATAGCAGCTATAATGAGCATCGCAATGATGCTGCGTTACAGCCTTGATATGGAAGCTGCAGCTTCAGATATCGAAAGGGCCGTATCAAAGGTTTTGGATAAAGGATACAGGACAGCAGATATAATGCAGGAAGGGATGGATCTGGTCGGAACGGAAAGAATGGGAGACTCAATAGCTGAGAATATATGTTAATTACTCTTATATATAAATAATACGACAAAAGAGGAGACGGACAATAAACTTAATATTTAATACTATGAAGAGAAATAGTAGACCTCTTAATATTTCAAAGAGAGTGAGGGTATGGTGAAACCTCATAAATATAAGATGTCGAACTCGTCTTGGAGTTGCAGGCTGAACTTCAGTAAGCTGTGCCGGTTATAAACCGTTAATGAACTGAGGATAAATTTGGGTGGTACCGCGGCAGACCTTTCGCCCCATTGGGTGAGGTCTGCTTTTTTATATACTGAATAAACTTTAAGGAGGCAAACATAATGTCAAAAAGAATTTATATATTTGACACTACTTTGAGAGATGGAGAGCAAACTCCCGGGGTAAGCTTGAATATACAGGAGAAGCTGGAAATTGCAAGACAGTTGGAAAGGCTGGGAGTGGATTGTATAGAGGCTGGATTCCCAATAGCCAGCAATGGAGATTTNNCTCAAAGCATACGCAGACCTGTTATTACAGCTCTGGCCAGGGCATCAAAGAAAGATATGGATAGAGCATGGGAAGCAATCAAATTTGCAGAAAAGCCAAGAATACACACATTTTTGGCCACTTCTGATATTCATATGGAATTTAAATTGAAAATGGCTCCCCGGGAGGTCAAGAAAAGAGCCATCGAGGCAGTAGCCTATGCGAAATCTTTGAGTCCCAATGTGGAGGTTGAGTTTTCGCCTGAAGATGGAACCAGGACAAGGCCGGAATTTTTATATGAGGTTTTGGAAGGAGTAATAGCTGCAGGCGCGGATGTGGTAAATATACCTGATACAGTTGGCTACTCAACTCCCGGTGAGTATGGAGCCTTTATCGCAGGTATAAAAAGAAATATTCCCAATATTGATAAGGCAGTTATAAGCCTTCACTGTCATAACGACCTGGGCCTTGCTGTTGCAAACTCTCTGGCAGGCATTGAAAATGGTGCACTTCAGATCGAATGTGCTATAAATGGCCTTGGAGAAAGAGCAGGAAATGCATCCTTGGAGGAGATTGTCATGGCATTGAAGACAAGAAAAAACTATTATGATTTTGAAACGAACATCATCACCGAGCAGATAGCCCGAACAAGCGGCCTTGTGAGCAGGACTACAGGTATCCATATTCAGCCTAATAAGGCTATAGTAGGTGCTAATGCCTTTGCTCATGAATCAGGAATACATCAGCATGGAGTCCTAAACAACAGATTGACCTATGAAATAATGACGCCTGAGTCAGTGGGACTCAAGAAAAATCTTATGGTGCTGGGCAAGCACTCAGGAAGACATGCCTTTGAGGAAAGGTTGAATGAGCTTGGATACAGCGATTTATCCCAAGAAGAAATAAATAAAGCCTTTGTTAAATTTAAAGATCTTGCAGACAAGAAAAAAACCGTATCCGACGGAGATATTGAAGCCATTATCACGGAGGACATCCATCAAATACCTGAAGCCTACAGCCTGGAATATATGCATATATCCTGCGGCAACAAGGTGGTCAGTACAGCGACGGTTAGGGTGAAAAAGCCCGACGATAATGTTGCGGAAGAAGCTGCATGCGGAACAGGGCCGGTTGATGCTGTATTTAGAGCGATAGAAAAAGCGGCAGATATAGATGTGAATCTTAGGGATTACTTTCTGAAAGCAATAGGAAGCGGCGAAGATGCTCTGGGAGAAGTAACGGTAAAGATAGAAAAGGGCAGCAAGATTTATGTCGGCAACGGTATAAGCACTGACATAATAGAGTCAAGTGCAAAAGCTTTCATCAACGCAATAAATAAGATGAGCTATGATAGCTGCTGTTTTGCCGTTGACAAAATTTCGTAATAGTCATATAATATATAAAAATAATATTAAAATCCGTTGAAGGGAAGCAAGTAAGCTTGAAAACAGGTTCAAAGAGAGCTGCCGATGGTGGGAGTGCAGCAATTATGCTTGAGCTGAATGGGTCCTTGAGGATTTTGGTGAAATCAAAGTAGCCAATAACGTGAGCTTCCCGTTAAAGAAGCAGGATATGAAGTATCTGTTATGAGGAGAGGCTTTAAGCTTCTTGGATTAGGTGGCACCGCGCATTATACGCCCTATAGGTTTTCTATAGGGTTTTTAATTTTTTTGAGCACAATAATTATGGAGGTGTAAAAAATGGATGGGAATAAGAAGGTTATATTCAGCGGGATTCAGCCTTCCGGTGATTTGACCATAGGTAACTATTTGGGGGCTTTAAAGAATTGGGCGGCCCTGCAGGATCAATATGATTCATACTATTGTGTCGTTGATTTGCATGCTCTGACCGTAAGGCAAGACCCGGCAGAATTGAGAGCCAGGACTTTAAAAAACATTGCGATATACGTGGCTTCAGGTCTCGATCCCAAGAAGAATACATTGTTTATCCAATCCCATGTGCCTGCGCATAGCGAGGCCTCATGGCTGTTGAGCTGCTTCTGCTATATGGGGGAGCTGAGCAGGATGACCCAATTTAAGGATAAGTCTCAGAAAGTCGGTGAAAGCGTCAGCTCGGCGTTATTCACCTATCCTGTGCTGATGGCGGCGGATATACTCTTATATAATACTGATTTGGTGCCGGTAGGCAGCGACCAGAAGCAGCATATTGAATTGGCAAGAGATCTGGCTATCAGATTTAATAATTTGTATAGCCCTACCTTTACAATACCGGAGCCATATATTGGGGATACAGGCGCCAGAATAATGGATCTTCAGGAGCCGGATAAAAAGATGTCCAAATCCGCCGATAACCCCAATGCCTATGTACTTATAATGGACCCGCCGGATGTCATCAGAAGGAAAATAAGCAGGGCAGTCACAGATGATTTGGGTGTGGTTAAATATAACGAATCTCAGCCGGGTATATCAAACCTTATCAGTATTTTAAGCACTATTGCAGGCAAGAAGCCTGAAGATATCGAGAAAGAGTATGACGGCATAGGATACGCCAAATTTAAATCCGATGTGGCGGAGGCACTGGTAGAAGAGCTTCAGCCCCTTCAAAACATAGTAAAGCAGCTTTTGGATGATAAGCCATATATGGAGAGCATTTATAAAAGCGGAGCAGAAAAAGCAAGCTACGTTGCAAATAAGACCTTGAGAAAGATGCAAAAAAAGCTTGGGCTGATACCCAGATAAGCTTTGTATGAAAAAATGTTTGACTTGAGGGCTTGTCATATAATATAATGACATCGTCATAAGTATTCTAAAGGAGTTTGTTTTATGATAGAGGTTGTTCTTAACTAAGCAATTTAATAAGGGACGAAGAGTAGCATTTCACCTACACAAATAGGTGGTTTTCTTGTTTGCCTTCGGATACTATTAGTTAAGAACATCGGCTTCAGTAAAAAAATAAGTATAGTGCATGAATTTCTGCCGTGCTCTTATTGCACGGCATTTTAATATTCAAATTTTATTGGTTTTGCAGATTCACCGATTCGGGGAAGCATTTGCATTAATCAGATAGATCTATACGAGCTGCAGGTAAACAGATGTTTGCTTGCAGCTTTTTTGATTTGGAAGCGGTAGGCGCAGTGTCCGGAGAGCAAAATATTTAGAAATAGAAGAAAGATGGAGGAATAAAAATTGAAAGAGACTGCGATAAAACTGCTGGAATATGACAAGATTAAAGAAAAACTGGCTGAATATGCTGTTTCAGATCAGGCAAAAGGAGTCATAAGAGAATTAAAGCCGTCAACAGATATAAATATAATAGAAGGATGGCTGCATGAAACAACAGAGGGCTGCATGATCATGGACAGATGCTCCAGTGTGCCTTTATACAGCTTGACAGGCATTGATAAGGTGGTAAGCAAGCTTGGCAAAGGCGGGATACTATATCCTGAGGAGCTGTCGGCTATATTGGAGCTGCTGGAGAGCGTCAGGCGCATCAGAAAGTTTATGATCCCAATGCAGGATATAGCTCCAGGCGTGTCATCCTATGCCCTTTCTATGCATGAGCTCAAAGATTTGGCTGAAGAGATCTCAAATTCCATTGAATATGATATGGTAAGCGACAAGGCAAGTCCCGAGCTGAACAAGATAAGAAAGAAGATAGCTATTACTGACGATCGGATCAGGCAAAAGCTGAACAGCCTGCTAAATTCGTCAGCATATGCCGCCTATATACAGGAAGCCTTTGTGAGCATGAGAAATGGAAGATATGTGATACCTGTGAAGAAGGAATACCGCAAGAATATAGAAGGAAGCGTGCTGGACACTTCCGCCAGCGGCTCTACTTTGTTTATTGAGCCGGCCTCAGTAAAAAAGCTCCATGAGCAATTGAACATGCTAAAGCTGGAGGAAGAAAACGAAGTTTATAAAATATTATCTTTTTTAACCGGCATAGTTGAATCCTATAAGCGTGAATTGTCTATAAATATAGAGGCTATGATACATTATGACTTTGTATTTGCAAAGGCTAAGTTCAGTAAATCCCTGGATTGCAGAGAGGTCAAGCTCAATACCAAAAATCATATCAGCATTCATAGCGGAAGGCATCCGCTGATAGGCAAGGATGCTGTGCCCATTGATTTCCTTATAGGTGATGATTACAGAGCTTTGGTGATCACAGGGCCGAATACCGGAGGCAAAACAGTAGCCCTAAAGACCGTCGGGTTGATGACCATGATGGTGCAGTCCGGCTTGCATGTATCCGTCGGAAGCGGAAGCGAGTTCGCTGTGTTTGAGGATATACTGGTGGATATCGGAGATGGCCAGAGCATAGAGCAGTCCTTGAGCACATTCTCATCACATATAAAAAATATTTCCGCTATCTTGGAATGTGCCGACTCCGGAGCTCTGGTAATAATTGATGAGCTGGGCTCTGGGACAGATCCCAGCGAAGGTGTGGGCTTGGCTGCTGCAATACTTGAAGAGATATATGACATAGGAGCAACGATAATTGCAACTACACATTATAGTGAAATAAAGTCCTTTGCTGCAGCAAAGGATGGCTTTGAGAATGGCTGCATGGAATTTGACATAGAAACCTTAAGCCCCATGTACAAATTGAATATCGGCAAAGCGGGAGAAAGCAATGCTCTGCTGATAGCTTTACGGCTCGGGATAAGCAGAAATATCGTTGAAAGGGCTCATGAAATAACATATAAGGAGAAAAAGGATTACAGCAATATTTATAAAGAGCCGGATGCGAAGAACGCCAATGCTAAAAGCTTTATAAAGCCACGCATTCAGCAGGCTGCAAAATGCACTGAATCGATCTGCGGCAAAAAAGAAGATCAGGAACAAAAAGCAAAGAAGACTTTCCAAATAGGTGATTGTGTCTATATCAGCAGCATGGGCAGGACCGGAATTGTTTGCGAATCCGAAAACAGCAAAGGCGAACTGGGTGTAATATTCATGAAAAAGAAGCTGAAAGTCAATAAAAAGCGTCTTTCGCTCTATATTCAAGGAGATGAGCTGTACCCCAAAGATTACGACTTCGATATAGTATTTGAAACTAAGGAGAACAGGAAGAAGAGGCATATTTTAAGCAGAAAGCATGTTGAAGGCCTTGAAATAACAGTTCCGAATAAAGAATAATAAAGCCTTCAATGTCAAACCTATGGAATATTTATGTCCATGTGTGAGAAGTTGACTTTATTAGCTATTATTTTTACTATATTTCTCTTTGTTTATATAATATAATGATTTCGAAATTACATTATGTAAACTAAAAATCGGGAGGAGAAATATGATAAATAATCAAAAAGGGAAGAAACTATTAAGTGTATTCCTTTCTGTTGTGCTAGCATTATCAAGCTTTAGCATCGTTTTTGCAGAATCCTCTGAGATCAGAGGACACTGGGCTGAAAAGCAGCTTGGCGATTGGATCGACAGAGGTTTGATGACGGGATATTTGGATGGCTCATACAAGCCCAATAACAATATCACAAGATCTGAGTTTGTTGCTTTGGTCAACAGAATATATCAGTTTGATGAAAAAACTGAGCCGGGTTTCACCGATGTTTCTGCCGAAGCAAACCAATGGGTCTATGATGAAGTTTCCAAAGCAAAGAAAGCAGGCTACATCAATGGCTTTGTAGACGGAAGCTTTNNTTAAGCCTAATGACAGCATCACAAGACAAGAAGTGGCGGCTATAATTTCCAGGATCGAGAAGCTTGAACCAAATCCGGATTCTGAAATTTTGAAAAACTATGTTGATGCAAATGATATACCGGAATGGAGCAAAGCTGATATAGGTGCTGTTGTAGTCAAAGGATATATGAGAGGCACACCGGAAAATCAATTTAAGGCTTTAGCCCAGATAGCAAGAGCGGAAGTTGTAACAGCATTGGATAGAGTAGCTACAAAGGATCTCACTGCAGCAGATGCAAAACCATTGTTTGATGCGATTAGAAAACAGCAGGAAATCAAGACCATGGAAAGCAAGGGGAGCTTGTACCTTGCCCTGAAGGCTGACGGTCTTTCAGAAGAGGAACAGGCAGTATTTGATGAAATAGCTGATGTTGTGAACAGCACAAAAATAGATGCTGCTTCCAAAGCCGTTATGAATGATGACGGTACAAAAGTGACAGCGGAGACAAGCCTTTCTGCTAAAGCAAAAGGTTTCGATGTAAATACTACAATATGGGTGGACATGGATATGTCCGGCGACACACAGAAGCTTACAGAAGTGGTCAAGGTCCCTGAAATACTTGCCGGTTTTATGCCTGAAGAGCTCCAGGGAAAAGAATATCTTGTAATAGATGATCAAGGGGCAAATCAGTCAAATGCGGGCAATCCGAAGGAGCTCATGGAGGCAAGCAAAAAACTTCAGGACAGCATGATGAAGATAATAGAAAAGTATATGGATGAAGCCAATACTGATTTCGGCATTGTTAAGGACAGGGGCATCAAGGTCATCAATACTTCTGAAGGAAAAGACTATGCGAGGATCTATCAAATCAGATTGGATGATGCAACACTAAAGGCAGTTATAAAGAACTCTGTAAATGATTTGGCTCAGGATAAAGATTTTATAAAATTGGTCAAAGAATATATGCTGATGATGGCAGAGTTTGAGACAAATCCGGAAGTAAAGGCTGAGTTGGAGAAAGCGGCAGCAGAGCTTGAAAACAATACAGATGCTTTCATAGCCAGCTTCAACAAGGCAATGGATATTCTTGACGATGTGACATTGATAGGCCAAAGAGGTATAGCAATAGACTATACTGTAAATAGCCAGGGCTATATTATAAATGAAAAAGGCAATGCTGATTTTGTGGTAGATACAACCAAGCTTGGCAAAGCAATCGCTGAAATAGCCGGTGAAACTGCAGCGGAAGAGCCGACAACTGCCGGTGTATATTCAATAGGAATTGATTTTGATACTGATATATTCAATATAAATGGGGACATAAAGGTAGAAATGCCCACAATCACAAAAGAAAATTCAATGACGGTTGAAGAACTGGCAGCAGCCTTGGCTGCACAAGCAGAAGCAAATCAGGATGATACAATAGAATAATAAAGAAAAGCCGGGGATTTTCCTCGGCTTTTTTATCTCAATTTGCTTTTTAAGCTTTGCAATTGCTGTTCCATATCGTTGATTTGCTGTTTTATGTCGTCTTGTTTTTCTTTGCTCGCTATTTGAGCAGCTTTGGTTAAAAACAATGAACCGAGAGCTGTGAAAAGATTTCCCAAAACATTATTATCATCTTCGCTTGCATTGTCGGCAATGGCGAGAGTTATCAATACGGCTATTATAATAAAAGAATTTGAATTAATGCAGGAAGAACTCAACATAACCCAGCCCCCTATCTCAATAACATAATATGGACTCGTGCACAAATTGTTACATGTACATACTTCTGACCTTTAGAAAGCATTTTACCGGCATAATCTGAATTGGATAGTGAAATATTGTTAAGGTATGTTATTATATTATTGATGAATATTAGGAGCAGGAGGAAGAAAATCAGTGAGGTTATATTTGACGAGACATGGACAAACTGTATGGAATATAGAAAGAAGGCTTCAAGGCTGGAATGATTCGGAGCTCAGCGAAAAAGGCATATCAAATGCAAGAGCCCTGAGAGAGAGGTTGACGGANNGATTTTTATGAGGTCTATTCAAGCCCCGTAGGAAGGACTATGAAAACTGCAGAAATTGTAAGCGGCCTGGAAGCTGATAAAATAATACAGGATGAGAATCTGAGGGAGATTCATTTGGGTTCCTGGGAGGGAAGGCTGACGGATGAGATAGAGCTGGAATATCCGGAAGAATATTCAGCCTTCAGATGCAGCCCCCATCTATATAAAAGATCGGATGCGGAATCCTATTATGATGTGCAAAAAAGGGCTTTGATTTCGGTAAACAATGTGATTAAAAAGCATGGGAATACGGATAGGAACATTTTGTTTGTGACTCATACGGTTACGCTGAAAACAATAATGGCTTATTTTGAGGACAGAGAGTTTGCTAGATTATGGGATCCGCCTTTCATATATGACACAAGCCTAAGCATGGTGGAAATAAAAAATGGTACCGGCACAATAGTAATGCATGGAGACATCTCGCATTTTTCCGACTTAAAGGGTTATGAGTTTGTCAAAGATAATCATGTTATTAAGAAGGATGAATAGACGTATCGGGCACCTGAGCAAGAATATTGTTAATAAGGGGGAAATACCTTGGAGAAGAAAAATTACGGATTACTGGCCTATATATTGGTATGCATAATCTGGGGCTCTACCTATCTGGCGATCAGAGTCGGCGTCCAGAGCTTTCCTCCTTTTCTCTTCGGAGGCATCAGATTTATAACAGCCGGCACCGCAATTTTATTATTCGGCTATTTTAGAAAACTGGAATTTCCAAAAGAAAAAATTGACTATCTTAAGATTTCCGTGGTGGGCATCTTCCTTCTGGCAATGAGCAATAGCCTTGTTCTGACTGCAGAGATGAGGGTCAACTCAAGCACCGCAGCATTGCTCATAGCCACTATACCGATATTTATGTCATTGATAGAGCTGTTTATCCCCGGAGGCAGCCGCATAAACCTGTCCGGATGGATTGGGATGCTCATAGGCTTTGCCGGAGTGGGCATATTATCTCTAAGCGGCAGCGGCGAGCTTGATACCGATATGATAGGCATTATATTGCTGATACTGGCAGGCTTTGCATGGGCTGCCGGCTCTGTATATTCTAAGAGGACAGCATTCAAAGGCTCCATCGTTGTCCAGATAGGTGTTCAGATGCTATCCGGCGGATTGCTGCAGACCCTCATGGGAATAGCTACGGGGGAAGCGGCGAGACTAAACCCTGAGCCTTCAGGGATTTGGGCCTTGTTATATCTGATAATGATGGGCTCTTTGGTGGGCTATACCTCGTATATTTATCTCATAAATGTGTGGCCTATCTCAAAGGCAGGCACTTATGCCNNAATCCAATAGTTGCAATGTTTCTGGGCTGGCTGTTCCTTGGAGAACCGGTGACCGCCAGAATGATCGTTTCCGCTGTTTTCATACTGGCAGGAGTATTGGTAGTTCAGAAGTCCAGGGTGGTAGAGAAGGCAGAGGAGAAAATAGAAGCTTAGGAGGGTTTTGCAATGCCTATAGATATATATGATAGGAATCAAGAGCATATAGGGATCATAAGAGAGCGATATATTGACACAGATAATGTTTATNNATATGGTAGCTATCACCGATTTAAATTCAGCTGACATTGCCATTGATGAAGAAAAGCTGAAAAAATATATGGCAGGTATAGTAAAAGTTAAAAGCATATTCGGTAAAATCGATGAAGACAGATTAAAGGAAGAAATTGAAGAGCTCCGCATTTCTGAGAAGTATGAACAGCTATCTTATGACGATTTCATAAAATACCTGTTCTTAAAAAATTATTCAGGTAAAAGCATAGAGAATTATTTGGAGATCAATGGGTTTCGCGAAGAACTGATCAAAGGATACATACTTTTAGATATCAAGAAGATTGAAATAAAGAATGGGAAGCTTTGCATTGATGATGAGATGGATTATATATTAAATGAAACAATAGATTATGACCTGATACCCAAAAATAACTCTCCATATCTCATTGATCAGAGAAAAGACGAAATAACAGATAAAATTAAGCCTATTTTTGCAAAGATTACAGGCTATCCAATTCTTCAAACGGATATAATGGGCTTCGGAGAAGGCTTTATATTAGGGGGAGACCTTGCAGATTTGGGCGGAAGAAATCATAGCCATGAAACCATCCTGAGAATAAAATCCGGCAGTTATGAGGATAACATTGTGTTGCCGATAATTGTTTTTGCTAAGGCAGGTATGCCGATTCAATTATATATTGATGAAAAGAAGATAGAGAAGGTCTTCTGTGATGGAGTGATATATAAGCTTTGGCAGTAAAAAGATTTGAGGAGGTGTGCATATGGCTGTAGACAATAGTAAAGCGATGATGCTTATAATCTATGTAGAAAATCAGGAGAAGGCCAGGGAGTTCTATAAAAAAGTTCTAGCTATGGAGCCTCTTATGGATGTCCCCGGGATGACTGAATTTGAATTGGGTGAAAATGTCCTTCTGGGCATCATGCCTGATGAAGGAATTTCAAGGATATTGGAAGGCAAGGTGAAAAACCTGGGCAAGTCCGCGGCTGTGCCAAAATGTGAACTATATCTTCCCGTGGATGATCCGGATGAATATTACCATAGGCTGATTGAAGCAGGCGGAACGGGAGTTGTTGAGGGAAAAGCAAGGCCATGGGGCGACTATACTGCCTATGGTATGGACCTGGACGGCAATCTGCTTGCCTTCTCAAAAAATATGAATAGATAAGGCGGCATATGATTGCCGCCTTGTCTGCTAAAGATCTTAGAGCATCAGTCTTATTACACCGCAAGCTAATTTTTTGCCTGAATTGCCAGCAGGCTGAGTTCGATAATCATCCGGATTTTCATGGATGACTATAGATTTGTCTACTATATCCCGGACCATGAATCTATCGGTAAAAAAGCACATCAAGGCTCTGCCGTTGTTAGAGAATAGCACGGGGAAATCTCCCGCGTGATTGCCATGGGGCTGATTGTCCGGGTTCCAGTGCTCTCCGGTGGATGGGAAAGGATTTTCTGCAGTGCCCGGGCTGCAGTCACCAGTTTGATGAATATGGAAACCGTGAGGGCCTATAGGGGACTGGTTATTCACAGCAGGCTTGTATCTTGGAAGACCGCGTACAGAAACGCATACTTGAACGCCGCCTGCAACGTCTGTAAAATATATGGAGCCGGATAAGGATGGCGCTAAAGGCCCTCCTCTTATAATGGCGGATGCAGTTGCCATAAATTTGATTCACCCTTTCTTTTTAATGCTGCATATAATCATAATATGCAGAATAGAGCCATATGTGTAAGTAAAGCAAAAATGAACTGGAGGAGATTTAGTAATGGCTGAAATTAATTTCAAAATAAGCATAACCCCTAAGGCAGCATGTGATATGCTGCAGGAATTAGACAGTGCAGAGCTTATATATGATGAGCTGAAACGCCCTGCGCCGGGAAAGGAAATTGCTATTTTAGTCTTCGAAAAATACTATTTCAGATCTGAAAACAGAGCGGCAATGACCGTTATAATAGATAATTTCGAAGGCGTCACATATGTAAAGGCAATAGCTGCCGGAAGCTCCCAGGGCTTCATATTTAACTTTGACTGGGGTGCTGCGGATAATTTTGTGGAAAGCGTAAGGAAAGTTTTCAAAGAATATATTTTAGAATAAATTTTGAATATGTAAAATCCTATTATATAATTCACTTGTAATTCATTGAACAATGGTAGGGAATTATGAACCAGCTAATATTTAGATTTAAGCAATGAAAGGCGGATAAGAAATGATAGAGAACTTAACTATTAGAAATGCAGAAACTAGTGATGCTGAAAAAATTTTGCTGTTAGTTAAGCAAGTTATGAATGAATCACCATTTTTTCCAAGGACATCTGATGAATTTAATCTAACTATTGCTCAAGAAGAGGATTACATAAAAAATACTGCACTTTTTTTAGTTGCAGAAAGTAACGGAAAAATAATAGGCTCTACTACTTTAGACAGAAGCAGCTTAAGTAAGTTAAATCATACTGTAAGTTTTGGCATAACGATTTTAAAAGCATATTCTGGACAAGGTGTAGGCAGCTTATTGATGAAAAAGATTATTGAATGGGCAGAAGCAAATAAAGTTGAAAAAATTGATCTAGAAGTTTTTGAAGACAACACGCCTGCAATTTCACTCTATAAAAAATTTGGCTTCGTTGAAGAAGGTAGAAAAAGAAAAGCTATAAAGACAAATAATGGTTACACGGATATTATTTTAATGGCTAGATTTTCAAGTGATCTGTATAGTGTAAAATGATTTGTGCTTTTATGAGAAAAAATTTTGAATATTTCACAAATTACTTTTGATATTATCATCAAATTATATTAACATTAAATTATATTGACATTAAATCTTTGGGGTTGAACGATATTATAAAAGGAAAGAGGGAGATAATTTGGTTAGGGAATTGCTAAAGGAATTAGTGGAAACTCATGGCTTAACCGGTTATGAAACTGAAGCCGGTAAAGTTGTGGAAAAATATTTCAAACCCTATTCCGATGAAATCAAGCTGGATAAAATGGGAAGCCTGACAGCGATCAAAAGAGGAAGGGCTGAAAACCCGAAGAAGATCATGCTGGCGGCTCATATGGACGAGATAGGCCTTATGGTAAAAAAGATCGACGAAAATGGCTTTGTGTCATTCACAAATGTAGGCGGGGTTGACCAGAGGACTTTGCTCACCCAGGAAGTGACAATACACGGCAAAAAGGACTTGTTTGGGATAATAGGGAGCAAACCGCCTCATATCCTTGAAGCCATCGAAAGAAAAAAATCCGTAAAGATGGAAGATATGCTGATAGATGTAGGACTTTCAAAGGAAGAAGCGGAAAAATATATTGCAGTAGGGGACCCTATTACAATAAAGCGCAGGATGCTGAATCTGCAAAATGATATGGTTGCAGGAAAGGCCTTAGATGACAGGGCCGGAGTTGCCGTAATGTATGAATGTCTGAGGGAACTCCGCAAGATGCATCATGACTGTGACGTCTATGCGGTAGCAACAGTTCAGGAAGAGGTAGGCTACAGAGGGGCTGTTCCCGCTGCCTTTGCCATATCTCCCGATATAGGGATTGCCATAGATGTAGGATTCGGCTCAACACCCGAACTTCCCAAGGATGAAACATCAGATTTGGGGAAGGGTCCCGCCATCGGTTTTGGCGCCAATATACATCCAAAGGTCTATGAAAGGCTGACAGAGGTTGCTAAGGAATACAACATACCATGGCAGCAGGAGGTATATCCGGGAGCAACGGGCACAGATGCATGGGGAATGCAGGTAACAAGATGCGGAGTTGCCACAGGACTCCTGTCCATACCGCTGAGATACATGCACACCTCGGTAGAAACAATTCACATCAATGATATTAAAAACGCCGGAAAGCTGCTCGCATATTTCATTGTCAGCTTGAACGGAGAGGATTTGGAGGGAATGCTATGCTATTAAAAAAATTGACAGAAGCTTGCGGCATGCCCGGAGGAGAAGGCGAAGTAAGAGAAATAATACAAGAAGAGATCAAGAGATATGTAGACGATATAAAGATTGACAGGCTGGGAAATATAATAGCAACAAAGAATGGTAAGCCCGGATTTCCAAAGGTCATGATAGCTGCCCACATGGACGAAGTAGGGATGANNGTAAAATCCATAGACGACAGCGGTTTTATCAAATTTACTCAAGCCGGCGGTATGGATGATAGGATCCTTGTATCCAAGCCGGTTTTGGTGGGCAAAAACAAAATACCGGGTGTAATAGGAGCCAAGGCCATACATTTACAAGAACCTGAGGAGAGAGAGACACCGTTAAAGACAAAGCAATTATATATAGATATCGGTGCCAAATCAAAAGAGGATACGGAAAAATTAGTAAAAAGAGGAGACTATGTGGCATTTGATAGCGACTATGTAGAATTCGGCCATAATCTTGTAAAGGCAAAAGCCCTGGATGATAGAGCAGGCTGTGCAGCTTTGATCGAAATACTGAAGCATCAGTATGATGTTACTATTGTGGCTGCATTTACGGTGCAAGAGGAGATAGGACTCAGGGGTGCTACAGTGGCAGCCTATAATATAAATCCGGATATTGCATTGGTCCTTGAAGGAACCCTATGCTCAGACGTTACAAATGTTCCGGAGGCTTCCTTTATAACAAGGCTGGGGGAAGGTCCTGCACTGTCGCTGATGGACTCCAGAACTTTATTTCCAAAGAATCTGGCCAAGAGAATATATGAACTGGCAGTAAAAAACGGGGTTAAAATTCAATATAGACTGCCCTCAGCAGGAGGAAATGATGCAGGGGCGATACATACTACAAGAGAGGGCGTGCCCTGTGCCGCTGTTTCTGTGCCATGCCGCTACATCCACTCAGCCTCTTGCGTTATGAGCATGGACGACTTTGAAGGATGCAAAAAAGCAGTAAAACTTTTCCTGAAAGATATAAAAGAGGGGGAATACATTCGTGAGTAAGATAAATAATGATTTATTAAAGAAATTATTAGAAACCTTTGGACCTTCAGGCAATGAAGAAGCTATAAGAGATGTGATAAAAGAAGAAATAAAGGGCTATGTTGATGAAATAAAGGTTGATGCATTGGGCAATCTCATCGGCATCAAAAAAGGCAAGGGCAAAAAGATCATGGTGGCCGGACATATGGATGAAATAGGCATAATGGTGACCAATATAGATGAAAACGGCTTTATCCGCTTTACAAGCATCGGAGGGGTATCACCCTTTACGGAACTATACCAAAGAGTCATGTTTGCTGACGGTACTTTGGGCGTTGTGGGTATGGAAAAGCTGGATGATATGAAGGATCTGACTTTGAGCAAGATGTTTATAGATATAGGTGCAGGCTCAAAGGAAGAAGCATTGAAGAAGGCGAATGTCGGAGACGTAGCCTGCTTCTATGGCCCTTTTGTTCAGAATGATGACTATATAATGTCAAAGGCCCTTGATGATAGAATAGGCTGTTATATAGCCATTGAAGCTTTGAAAGCCTTAAAGAATTGCCCTAATGAGGTTTATTTCGTGTTTACCGTACAAGAGGAAGTGGGCCTTAGAGGTGCCAGGACGTCCGCTTATGGTATTGACCCGGATATGGGGATTGCAATAGATGTAACGTCAACAGGAGATACTCCTAAATGCAAGCCTATGGACATGAAAATGGGAAGCGGTGCGGCTATAAAGGTTAAGGACAACAGTGTGCTGGCTCACCCTGAAGTGAAAAAGCTTATGATAGAAACAGCTAAGGAGAACAATATACCTTACCAGCTGGAAGTATTGGAAGCCGGCGGCACGGATTCGGGCGCCATACATATAACCCGCTCTGGAGTTCCTTCCGGAGTTATATCGGTGCCATGCCGCTATGTGCACTCTCCGTCAGAAATGGTATCGGTAAAGGACGTAGAGAGCGCAATAGAATTGCTCTGCAAAGTGCTTGAAAAATAAATAAACCTATAGAAAAATAAAAGCAGTCCCAGGTGAACTGCTTTTATTTTATACAAAACCTATTTATTGCAGATGTCCAGTATGATTAACATTGAGACATTTGTTTTATCAGCACGTCGATAAACTTTTTAATATAGATAGGCTGGAGCACATTGCTGTGATGTATTATTTCTATGCNNAAATATGTGGATATATTCAGAAGGGGAGCAGAATAAGTTATGATTCGAAACGCGTGCAAGCAGCATTTTTGGGCATAAGGAAGCACATAGACCCGAAGCGCATAGCGAAATTTGTGTATCGCTATCGCTTATACTATATATGGTTTTAAGAGTGATATGATTGTTATCAAGATACTGCTGCATCACTTGATTGATTGCGCCGGTTTTAAAGCTCTCTGTAAAAGGAATTTTGGAAAATTGAGATAAATCTGCTTCAGATTGCAATATTTTTTCAGTTTGGTCTCCAAAATGACTTCTTAACAGTGAGTCAGAAATAATGAGACAAATCTCATCATTGCAAAGTTGTGTGACACAAAATTCTTCCCTGGTGTGTGTATTGACTCCTACAAATAAATCGACCTTGCCTTTGAGAAGCTTTTCTTCCAGAACACTCGTATCTTCCATAAAAAAAGCAACCTTGACTTTGGGGAAATATGAATAATATTGAGGGAGGACACGAGGAAGAATTATCTGCGCACGTGAAGCGTTGATGCCTACCGTAAATTCCCCAATTTCACCGGTTGACATCTGATGCAAATTCGAACACATATTGGTTTCCAGTATTTTCATATTGCGGAGCGACTGCAGCATGGCTTCACCGGCTGGAGTCAATTGAAATCGCGGGCGACGCGTAAACAGCATAATATTATGCTGCTGCTCCAGTCTTTTAATGTGGTCGCTGACACACTGCTGGGTCACAAAGGCGCGTTCTGCGGCTTTGCTGATGCTCATTTCTTCTG
>DPSW01000013.1 GCA_003527145.1 Clostridiaceae bacterium
TACAGGTTTATCCTCAGGCAGCCATCTGCATTTTGAGATTTGGGAGAATGATACGCCTGTGAATCCTCTGGATAAGTTCAGCACCTGATGTATGGATAGTACGGAGGTTTAAGTTGTGAGGATAAAAATAAACATATCTTTTATCCTTTTTTTATTTATAAGCATATATATGGGATTATGGCAGAGTGCCTTGGTTATCTTCATGAGTGTTTTGCTGCATGAATTAGGACATAGCATCATAGCAAGATGCTTCAAGATCAAAGTGCTGGAGATACAGCTATTCCCCTTTGGCGGCATTGCCTTTACTGAGAATATTGCTAAATACGGAGGCCGCATAGAACTTATCGTTGCATTGGCCGGACCTTTTGTCAGCATGTTTGTGGCTGCGGCTTTTTATTTTTTTGGAGAAGAATTTTTTTTAAGCAGTATGCNNCAATGCTGTTCTTTTCCTGTTTAATCTTATACCTGCCTTGCCTTTGGACGGAGGAAGCATAGTAAGGAATTTGCTTTTATCACGAAACAGCTACAAAAAGGCTACAAGGCATATGACCAGATCCGGTAAAATACTGGCTATAATATTGACATCATACAATATTAGCTTACTGATTAAAGGAAACAGGACTATAGCATATGCGGCCGCTGCCGTATTTATATTTGCCGGAGCTTTAAAAGAAGAAAAAAACTGCTCTTATNNATAGAAATAATAAAAAGAAAAGGATGCTCCAGGACTTTCCTGCAAGGCAGATGAATGTCTCGGGAGAAACCTATATAAACAGCGTAGTTGATCAGCTAAGCCCCGGTAATGTATGCAAGATTATGGTATATGATGAAAAGGGAAATTTTAAAAAGGAGCTTTGTGAAGCAGATATAATGGATGGCTTTATGAAATATGGATATTATGCTAAAATAAAGGATATAGTTACTAAAGAAAAATAGGAGGATTAATATTGGACTTAAACATAAAGGATTATATATATGATAAATTGCTCCCAAAGGTAGAAAGGCCGGGAAGATATATAGGCACCGAATGGAACAGCATTCATAAGGCCTTGGAAGGCATAAACATAAGATTCGCTTTTTGCTTTCCTGATTCTTATGAGGTGGGCATGTCGCATCTTGGAATGAAGATATTATATCATCTTTTGAATGATCAAAAGGATATATATTGTGAAAGGGTATTTGCTCCCTGGCCTGATATGGAAAGCTTGATGAGAAAAGAGGATATAAAGCTTTTTGCGTTGGAAAGCAGAGATTATATACAGGATTTTGACTTTGTAGGCTTTACCCTTCAGTATGAAATGAGCTATACCAATATTATCAATATGCTTGACCTGGCAGGCGTCCCCAAGCTGACATCCCAGAGGAGGGAAGGAGACCCCTTTGTGGTGGCTGGAGGCCCCTGTGCATATAATCCCGAACCCTTAAGTCAGGTCATCGACTTTTTTATGCTGGGAGAAGGGGAAGAACAGATGCTTGAGGTTATGGAAGTCTACAGGCAATGGAAGGTCAAGGGGATGAAGAGAGAAGAATTCCTGGAGCTGGTATCAAAGGTCCGAGGAGTATATGTGCCCTCCTTCTATGATGTAAGCTATAATGAGGATAATACCATAAAATCAATTATGCCGAACAAAGAAGGAGTTCCCGAAAAGGTTAAGAAAAGGGTAATAAAGGATCTGAACAAAGCATATTTTCCTGATAAAATCATAGTTCCATTTATAGATGTTGTGCATGACAGAATAATGCTTGAGATTTTCAGAGGCTGCACCAGAGGCTGCAGATTTTGCCAGGCCGGCATGATATACAGGCCTGTGCGTGAAAGAACCGTGGAAGAACTTTTTTCCATAGCAGAAAAGCTTGTTGAAAGCTCGGGCTATGAGGAAATATCATTATCATCCCTTTCAACCGGAGACTATTCTAAGCTCAGCGAGCTGGCGGAGAAGCTTTTGTCCGAATATGAGAAGGATAGGATCGGCCTGTCTTTGCCTTCTTTAAGGATTGATTCAATTTCTTTGAAGCTTTTGCAGGAAGTCCAAAAGGTGCGAAAGACCGGATTAACCTTTGCACCTGAGGCAGGCAGTCAGAGACTGAGAGATGTGATTAATAAAAATGTTACTGAAGAAGACCTGATAAACTCTGTTGGAGCAGCCTTTGATCTGGGATATAGTAATGTCAAGCTTTATTTTATGATCGGATTGCCTACGGAGACCATGGAGGATGTTGAGGGTATAGCGGATTTGGGTTATAAAGTTATGGAAAGATACTATCAAGTGCCAAAAAATCAAAGGGGTAAAGGCATCAATATAACCATAAGCACATCCTGTTTTGTACCAAAACCTTTTACACCCTTCCAATGGGAGCCTCAGGATAACATTGAAGCGATGAGAGAGAAGCAGAAGCATCTGCAGAAGATGCTGCGGAAAAAGGGATTTACTTATAACTGGCATGATCCAAATTTAAGCCTTCTGGAAGCGGTTTTTGCCAGGGGAGACAGAAGGCTTTCAAAGGTTTTGATAAGAGCATGGGAGCTGGGCTGCAAATTTGACGGCTGGGATGAGCATTTCAAATATGAAGCATGGCTGCAAGCCTTCGAAGACTGCGGCATCGAACCGGAGTTCTATGCCCTGAGAAAAAGAGAATTGGAGGAAGTGTTGCCTTGGAGCCATATCGATGTGGGGGTGACTAAAAAGTATTTAAAGAGTGAATACAGGAAAGCTCTAAAGGGGGAAACAACAAGGGACTGCAGGACAGTATGCACAGGATGCGGCATCAATTTGCTTGAGGAAGGCGGAGTATGCAAATGATAAATATGAGACTAAAATTTATTAAGGGACGGGAGACTAAATATATATCACATTTGGATCTTTTGAGAACCTTTCAGAGAGCATTGAGGAGAGCGCATATACCCATGGCCTATTCCGGGGGCTTCAACCCTCATCCCGAGATGTCCTTTGCTTCTGCGTTGGGAGTAGGCTTGACCAGCATGGGAGAATATCTTGATATCGGAGTTAATGAAGAGATATCTGGGGAAGATGTAATTATGCGCCTGAATGCTGTTCTTCCTGTGGGCCTAAGAGTTGAAAATGCTGTGGTTCTGAAGGAAAAGCCCAGGAGCGGCATGGCTTTAGTCAGCCATGCCAGATATAATATATATTTGCGTTTCGAAAAAGATATTGATATTGAAGACTGCTTGAGGAGTTTTCTGGCGCAAGATAATATTTTAGCGGTAAAGCAGCAACCCAAGAAGGACTTTAAGACGATTGAAATTGATATAAAGCCTATGATAAGAGAGATAAAAGCCTTGTCTCAAGGTGGCGGTGAAGTGGTGCTGGACTGTGTTCTGTCGAGCGGCAGCAAAGCAAATCTGAAGCCTGAACTGATGCTGCAGGCATTAAAAAAGCAAATAGGCGATATTTTCGAAGATGAAAAAATCGAAAGGATAGATTTATACAGCGATATGGAAGGTGAGCTTACCCCGTTGCTGCTGATAGATAATGCATAGAGTATAAAAGACAACTCATTCTCCGAGGATAGGTGGCGATTAATATAAAAGAGATAATAGTGGATATAAGTTTCGGACAGACAAGAGCTGCTCTGCTGGAAGACCATGAGCTGGCCGAGATATACATGGAAGGCCAGGAGGGTCAAAGCATAGTAGGAAACATATACAAAGGCTTGGTTGAAAATGTTCTTCCCGGAATGGGTGCTGCTTTTGTTGATATAGGCACCGGCAAGAATGCCTTTCTATATGTAAAGGATGCGCTGCCCAATTTATTTAATATTGACGGAGAAGTGCTGGCTGAGCAAGATAGAATTAAAGACTATGAAATTGGAGACTATTTAAAGGCAGGGCAGGAGGTTCTTGTGCAAATAGCTAAAGATCCCATTGACAGCAAAGGAGCAAGGGCTACGACACATATAACATTGCCCGGAAGGTTTGGGGTTCTCATGCCTACTGTAGATTATATAGGGATATCCAGGAGGATTGAGAATGAATCTGAACGAAACAGGCTGAAAGAATTGGCAGCTCAGGCTAAACCCGAAGGCATGGGCGTTATAGTGCGAACTGCAGGAGAAGGCTGTCGGTTATCGGATTTAGAATCTGATATGGAATTTCTCACCAGGCTTTGGGAAGATATTAAGCAAAAAAATATGAAGACCTCGGCACCTAAGATCATTCATAAAGACATGAGCTTGTTTTTTAGAATTGTCAGAGATATGTTTACGAAAGATATAGATAAACTCATAATAAATAATAAAGAGTACCATGAAAAAGCATTGGAATTAATATCGATGATATCCCCTGATCTCAAGCCGAGAATTGAATACTTCAGCAAGCATTATGAGATATTTGACTATTACGATATAGAGGAGAAGCTTGAAAAGCTGATTTCAAAGAAGGTATGGTTAAAATGCGGAGGTTATATTGTGATAGATCAAACTGAAGCTTTGACGGTCATTGATGTCAATACAGGCAAGTATGTCGGAAGCAAGGATCTCACAGATACTGTTCTTAAAACAAATATTGAAGCTGCCAGGGAGATCGCAAAGCAACTGAGGCTCCGGGATATAGGCGGTATAATAATAATAGATTTTATAGATATGAGCGACAGCAATCATGAAGATATGGTGCTGGAGGTTTTGAAAAACGCACTGAAAAAAGACAAGAGCAGAAGCAATGTTTTGGGCATTACTAACCTGGGGTTAGTAGAAATGACGAGAAAGAAGGTCGTACAGCCAAAGACAAATATTATGCAATCTGCATGTCCTCATTGCTTGGGCACCGGGNNGGGAAGATACTATCTAAGCAGACCATATTCAAAAAAATTGAGACCGAGATAAGCAAGATCTTATTCAACAAAAGCTATAGAAAGGTAGAGATACTTGCAGCCCCAGAACTGGCGGAAGAGTTTAATAATGCATATAGTGAGGAAATAGAAGCCTTGTGCAGGAAACATGATAAAAACATCAGAATTATACCGGATTCTTCTGTACCCAGAGATGAATTTAAAATTATAAAATGAGATACAGCTATGTTTGACAAAGAAAAATCCCTATGATAAAATATTACGGTGTAGGCATATCCGCTCGGGTCGGGTCTAAAAAATTACCTTGCATCCGGCGAGACTTATTTTGAAGGAGGTGCATTGCCTAATGTATGCAATAATAAAGACTGGTGGAAAACAATACAGAGTCAGCGAAGGCGACGTAATCTGGGTAGAAAAGCTTCCATATGATGATGGAGAAAAAGTATCTTTTGATGAAGTTCTCCTGGTTGGAGGCGATGGTGAAATCAAAGCCGGTACCCCGGTAGTAAACGGAGCAAGCGTTGAAGGAACTGTACTTAAAAGCGGCAAGTCCAAGAAGATAATAGTTTTCAAGTACAAGGCAAAGAAGGATTACAGAAAGAAGCAAGGACACAGACAGCCGTTTACCCAAGTTAAGATTGAAAAAATAAATGCTTAATGCTATATGATTACAGTAAATATTCTTATGACGGCGGGAGATAGGGTGAAAGAGCTAAAGGTTACCGGGCATGCTGATTTTAGCGAACATGGCAGTGATATTGTCTGCAGTGCAGTTTCAGCTCTGACCCAAACCGCTCTGTTAGGTCTTGTCGAGATTGCTGAATTGGATTTAAAATACTGTATCAAGGAAGGCTTCTTAAGTTTTTCCATACCTGATACCGATGAGTTGGATAAAAAACTTAAGGCCTGCGCTATAATAGATACCATGGTTATGGGTCTAAAAAACATCGAGGAGAATTACTCGCCTTATATAAGGTTGATTGTAAAGAAGGAGGTGTAATTTNNAATCTTCAATTATTCGCTCACAAAAAGGGAGTAGGAAGCTCAAGAAACGGACGTGACAGCCATTCTCAGAGATTGGGAGTGAAGAGAGCCGATGGTCAGCCGGTTAATGCAGGCTGCATACTAGTAAGACAGAGAGGCACCAAGATCCATCCGGGAAATAATGTTGGTATAGGTAAAGATGATACATTGTTTGCTATGGTGGAAGGTGTTGTAAAATTTGAGAGAAAAGGCAAGGATAAAAAGCAGGTAAGTGTTTATCCTGTTGCTTAATTCATCAGATACTTATAGGTGCAGCTAAGCTGTGCCTTTTTTATTACATATTCTTATAGGATAAAACCTGTTCATATGAATTATAATATGGAAGGAGAAGCCGGGGATTCGATTACGAATAATTATGAGGTGAGAAGCATGTTCATAGATAAAGCAAGGATATATCTGAAAGCGGGAGACGGCGGAGACGGAAAAGTATCCTTCAGAAGGGAAAAATATATACCGAATGGCGGACCGGACGGCGGAGACGGCGGCAGCGGAGGCAGTATAATATTTGTTGCGGACAGCAGCATGAGAACATTGATGGATTTTCGTTATAAAAGAAAGCATGCGGCGGCAAATGGGCAGACCGGCGGAGCCAATAACTGTTATGGTAAAAGCGGAGAAAATTTATATATCAAAGTGCCTGTGGGCACAATAATATATGATGAACAAAGCAAAAGAGCTCTCGGCGATTTAAGACATGAGGGGCAGGAGCTTTTGGCAGCCAAGGGCGGAAGGGGAGGCAAAGGGAATGCTCAATTTGCCACATCCACAAGGCAGGCTCCGAGATTTGCCCAGCCCGGTGAAAAAGGTGAAGAAATATGGATTGAGCTTGAATTAAAGCTGATAGCTGATGTAGGCTTAGTAGGCTTTCCTAACGTAGGAAAATCTACGCTTCTGTCTGTGGTCACCGCTGCAAGGCCCAAAATTGCAAATTATCATTTTACAACCTTATCCCCAAACCTGGGAGTGGTGGAGCTGGACCCGGGCAGAAGCTTTGTGATGGCCGATATACCCGGCTTGATCGAAGGAGCACATGAAGGGGTAGGCCTTGGCCATGATTTTTTAAGGCATATTGAAAGGACCAAGGTCATAATACACGTGCTTGATGTTTCTGGAACTGAAGGGAGAGACCCTATAGAAGATTTCAGAAAGATAAACAATGAATTAAAGCTGTACAGCGAAAAGCTTGCTTCGAAACCTCAAGTGATCGCATGCAACAAGATGGATATACCAGGTTCGGACAAAAATTTTGAAAGAGTTAAGCTCTTCTTATCCGGTGAAGGCTACGATATTTTTCCCGTTTCGGGAGCGACAAAGATGGGCATAAAACCTATGCTGGATAGAGTATATAATATATTGGAAACCATGGAAGATGAAGAAGAAATTGTTGAAGTAGACAAGGATTTGTTGTATCATAAATATACGGATGCTAAAGAATTTACGATAAAAAGGGAAAATGAGATATATGTCATCGAGGGGCCTTTGGCGGAAAGACTTTTAGCATCAGTGAACATGGATGACAGCGATTCCGTAAAATACTTTCAGCGTGTTATTAGAAAGAGGGGTATTGTCGATGAGTTGAAAAGTATGGGTATAAATGATGGCGACACTGTAAAAATGGGTAATATTGAATTTGAATATTATGATTAGCAAGCGGAGGTCAATTTATTATCATGGACTGCATACAATGTGAAAATTGTAAACAGAATACCCCAACGTATTTTTGCATAGCAAAAAATCAAATACTTATCAATGAAAACTATGTACAGAATTTAGAAAAGAACAGAAGCGGCTGGAAAAAAGGAGATCCGGATTACGAAACTCATCGAAGAAGAACCAAAAAAGAAGCAGAAGCATAGTGCAACATAGCAGACGGAAGTCTGCTTTTAAAATATATGAGATAAAAGACGGGAGGAAATATGTTAAATAGCAGACAAAGAGCTTATTTAAGAAGCCTGGCAAATGGCCTGGAAGATGTATTTCAGATAGGGAAATCAGGTATTATTCCCTCAATGGAAAAGGACATCAGCGCTTGCCTGGAGGCAAGAGAGCTGATAAAGGTCAAAGTGCTTGACAACTGTGAACTTGATGTGAGAGAAGCAGGCCATGAGTTGGCTGCGGCTATTAAAGCAGATGTAGTGCAGATCATAGGGAATAAATTTGTGCTCTACAGAGAATCGAAAGAAAATCCCAAGATCCAACTGCCCAAATAGAAAATGCCGGGGTGATAGCATGAAAAGGGAGATTGCAGTGGTGCTCAGTATATTTATCATTATTGCAATGATATTGCCAATAATTTTATCAATATTTAATATACAATGATTTATGAATGTATAGAAGGTTCGACATGGAATAAGGGTAAAATAAAAAAATTAGGCTTTTTTAAAAGGCCTAATTTTTTTATCGGGACATTCTGCAGTTCGATCCGAGCTATACTCCAGCAATACAGACTTAGGAAGCTTCTCAAATGCTATGAGGAAGTCATGCACTCTCTCATAGAGCAAGCCTGTGAAAAACCAAGCTACTGTGAAGTCCAGCCTTATGTAGCCTTTCACGGATAATATTCCATTGCCGTAATCCCACGGGCAATGGCCTAATGCGCCGTCTAGAGCCCAGCCGCACAGATATTCTATGGCAAATATGATTAGGACCCATATGCCTCCCCTCAGATAAGTATTCCAATTCCTGATCTTGTTATGAACTGGTTCCAGAAATAATCCCATTCCGTAGATGAAAAACATCCACATATAGGTGAAACTGTATAGCATGAAATTGCCATGAAGCAGTGAACCAAATCCGGTCCATAAAATCTCCAGGCACCAGCCTATCAGGCCGTAGGCGATAAATCTTAAAAATTTTTCTTTCATAAAAATAGTATCTGCAGGGTAAAATTAAATATCCTTATATAAGTTTTCTAGAATCGCCAGTTTTCGGTACTGCAATTAAAAATAACCTCGCTGAAATGAACAACGAGGTTATTTTATCTATCTTGCTATTTATGCGCTGACTGTTGCTTTACCCTTATATTCCGGCGCGGATGGGTCATCCTCAAGCTTCATCATTGTGATTCCAGTGAATCCNNCACAGCATATGGAACATAATCAACTGTAGGAATGCCAAGATAGCCTGACATAGCAGCACCGCAGGTATTCCATGGAATCAATGATGATGTCATTGTACCGGCGTCTTCAAGACATCTGGAAAGGTTTCTTGGAGCCAAGCCTCTCTTATGGAATTCATCCCTGTACATTTTACCGGGAAGAACTATTGCCAGATACTGGTCTCCGGCTAAAGCATTTACAAATATACAGGAGAGTATTGTAACAGTAACAAGGGAGCCTGTGCTTTTTGCAAATCCGAGTATCTTCTTTGCTAATGTTTCCAGCATTCCTGACTTTTCTAGCATTCCGCCGAAAGTCAATGCACACATGATAAGAGAAATTGTCTTCATCATGCTTTGTAAACCGCCGCTAGTGAGTAGCTCATCCAGCAGTGCATTTCCCGTTTCGGATACTACTCCGTTTTGCATTGCATCCAATACTGCACCTAAGCTGGCGCCTTGGAATATTATAGCGGCAGCACCGCCGAGGATGGTACCTATCATAAGCCCTGGTATAGCGGGGGTTTTCATGGCAACCAAAGTTATAACTATTATTGGCACTAATAGAAGTATAGGACTGATTGTGAAGTTTGCACTCATAGTGCTTATGAGTTCATTGCTTGCTGCTGTATCAAGTTCTTTGCCGGCAAATTGGGCACCCATTATCCCAAAGGCTATTAGAGCTATGACATAGCTTGTTCCAGTAGTAAAAAACATGTGTTTAATATGGTCAAAGAGGTTTGAGCCAGCCATAGCTGGTGCAAGGTTTGTGGTATCGGAAAGGGGTGATAATTTATCACCGAAATACGCTCCGGAAATAATAGCACCTGCTGCCATGGGGCCTGGAACTCCGAGACCTACTGCAACGCCCATAAGGGCAATACCAACTGTTCCGGCTGTGGTCCATGAACTACCCGTTGCTAGGGATACTATGCTGCATAATATCATGGAAGCTATAAGGAAAAATGCAGGGGATAATACCTTTAGTCCATAGAAAATTAGTGTGGGCACTACACCTCCAAGAATCCATGTGCCTATGATCATACCTATAATTGCGAGAATTATTATAGCTTGCATTGTACCACTTATTGTAGCGATAAAACCTTCTTCGATTTCCCCCCAAGTGAAGCCCAATCTGTAAACTGCTATCAAAGTGGTTATGATTGAACCCAAGACTAAAGGAATGTGCACGTCTCCCCCTAGAACCAGTATAGTATACATTAGGATACCGACTGTCAAGACCACGGGAACTAAGGCTTCAAGCACAGTGGCTTCTTTTTTCTGTCTTGCTTTGCTGGACATTATCATTACTCCTTTCTAAGTGTATTATGTGTTTATTATCTCAAATATTGAGAATAATGTAAATAGTTATATTTGTCTGAAGATTGGGCAATATTGGTATTGGTAAAATTTATCAAGATGTTTCCATAAGCAATGTTCAGCATGCTCAGACTTGCATTATAATATCAGTAAATGGGCATGATATTTACAAATATTTAGCTTTTATTGAAATAAACAATTGAAATAATCTTCAGGATATAGTATTCTCTAATTAATCTCTAAAAAAAATAATGTTAGGGGGTAATTAAAATGGTTAAGTTTATTGTAGGTGAAAAAGGCACCGGAAAGACTAAGGTGATGATTGACATGGCAAATGAAGCATCAAAAGCTTCTAAAGGTCATGTTGTGTACATCGACAGAGACAATAATCATATGTACGATTTGGATAGAAGTCTTCGATTCATCAATGCTGGGGATTTTCAGATTGATAATTTGAAGACTTTTTATGGTTTTTTGTGCGGAGTTATTTCCCAAAACTTTGATATTGAGCACATTTTTATAGACGGGCTCAAGGTTATTTCCAATTCGGAAGAAGCATGCTTAAAGGATTTTATTGATAACATGGAAAGACTTAACAGACAATATGAGGTAAACTTTGTTGTGAGTTTGAGCAGGAATCCAGACAATGTGCCGGAGTTTTTAAAAGCTTACGTTTAGAAAGACCAGACGAGGTTTGAGATTATTTTGAAAAAAACAGGC
>DPSW01000492.1:0-1065 GCA_003527145.1 Clostridiaceae bacterium
CTCGTATCTGTTTTATATAGCAATATATTATATGGCTATATAGTATAACTACAATTATATATATTAAACCAATATAGTATAGTGTATAATAAAAAACAATAATTAAATATTATAACTATTCTTTTTAGTTATAAATATATCTATTAATTTATCTAAACTGTAATTAGATATATAATCAATAAAAATAAGCCTTTATATAATATTTAGTAATTATATATGCAAGGTATAAATATCTAAATTATTATATATTTATCTTGAAGACTCACAATTCTTCAGATCAGAACTCCTCAGGCATATCCTTCAGATAAATTCAGTCGGTCGTTCTGCCCACNNCGTTAAACCGATGCTATGTGGCTGAAACACGGGAATAAATCAGATAGACAGTATTGTTAACAAATGTTATTATAATTGTATAAACAAAGATAAAACCAAAAATAATCACACTCAAAAGCTATTGCGGACCAATGGCTTTTTTTATTAGGTGGCAATTACTACAAGCAATGAGGTGAGCCTATGACATAAATACAAAAAATTAGGTTTATATAACTATTATATTGTGTTGTTTTTACTAATATGGAGGCAAACATGGAAGACAAAAATTACAGTACAGATTGTGAGTATAGGTATGATGCGAAAGCTAAACGGTTACTTTATGCCACAGAAGCAAAGAATAAAATCGGGCGAAGGAACTATATTGATTTTTTGGAAGGACAAGCAATTACACGATTGCAGGCGATAAAAGCTAAATGTTTTGAGTGTAACAACTACTATGTCGATGGTGCAGAAGATTGCAAAGTCTGCTTCTATCCGCTTTATGGGTTTATGCCGTACCGAAACAAGAAAGAGGAGGAGAAGAAAGATCGCAAAGTAATTACTGTTGAGCATATAAGAAAGTTAATTGAAGGTAGGGCTAAAAATAGATAAATAAACTGCAAATTATATTTTGTATAAAATAAAAATGAAGCATCAAAAATTAATGCAATACGTGAATATAGGTTTGAGGTTTTGCAAATAAAACCTATTTAAAATTAAATAGCATATACAGCATACCAAATTACATAGAGG
>DPSW01000492.1:1071-2572 GCA_003527145.1 Clostridiaceae bacterium
AACTCAAGCCTGCTCTAATTGTTAAAGAAGAAAAGCCGGTTAGTAAAATAATGAATACTGAAGAACTTGCTGAATATCTCAATGTTGATAAGACATGGGTGTATAAACAAGTTCAATATAAAAGTATTCCACATTTTCATGCTGGTAAGTATCCACGTTTCAGACGTATTGAAATTGATTCTTGGATACAAAGGCAATCAACTCCTTGTACTGCCATGCCANNAAACTTGCAACCCGGTAACAGGCTATACAATCCTGTGATCTTTGTATAACACGCCGAAAAATCTAAGGTAAATATCTGCTGTGCTAAAAGCTGTGCTATCAATTTCCTTGCTTGAATGTTATCTCAGATAACATATAATGGACTGCAGAAATTCCATTTTGAGAGGGGGGTATTGAGTGAAGCAATGGACGCCAGCAGAAATTGTAGACTTCCAAGAGCGTCACGGACTGAAAACGAAAGAGATGGCGGAATTGCTAGGGGTGCGGCGTGAACNNAATATCTTCCAGTTAAAGAATGGGACACGTACCCCTAGCGACACTTTGAGACTTCTGCTCAGTTGTCTTGATGAAAAGATGCGAAAGCCGGATTAAATGGGAGGAGATCATGGCTAAACACAAGGGTATTTATCAGAGAGGAGAAGTTTATTGGATACGTTACACGGGCGTTGATGGTAAACAATGCCGAGAGTCTACCAAAAGCGACAAGCTTAAAGACGACCAAGACCTGCTAAAGCTCAGGCAAGCTGACGTCGTGAGAGGCGAACAACCTGACGTAATCAAGATCAAAAATCATACTTTTAGGGAGCTTGCCGAGCGATACCTTGATTATTGTTCAAATCAGCGAAATTTCGCCAATAAGCGGTATATGATTAATAATCTAGTTCTTGATTTTGGAAATGTTCCCCTCAAAAATTTTAGCTTGTTGCTTCTTGAGAAGTATCAGGCGCGTTTGTTGTCCGAAAATAGAAAGCCTTTGAAGGGAACCGATACACCACGGCCACCTATCGAAGAAGCGACGGTCAACAGACGGATTGCCACGATCAAGGCCATGTTCACCAAGGCACTTGACTGGAACATGGTAAGCGAGGCCGTTTACAAGCAGGTGCATAAGGTTAAGATGTTCAGGGAGACCATAACCCGTGACGCATTCCTTTCTAGGGACAAGATCAAAGCCTTACTTGATGCTTGCGATGAACAAGTGACCACTAGAACAGGAAGGAAGATTGGTTTGAAGCAATCCCACTTGAAGCCAATTATCATTTTTGCCTTAAATACGGGATGCCGTAAGGAGGAGATACTTTCCCTAAAGTGGGAACAGGTGGACTTGGTTCATGGGTTTATTAATTTAAATAGGACGAAGAACGGGGAGCGGCGGCAGATTCCGATCAATGACACCCTGCAAGAAATGTTGAGAGGTATTGTGAGGAGGCTTGATGTGCCTTGGGTATTTTATGATCCGGAAACGGGAAAGCGCTTTAGGGATGTTAAGCGTTCTTTT
>DPSW01000429.1 GCA_003527145.1 Clostridiaceae bacterium
TGTGCTCTTATTGGAAGACTCTTAATAATAAACTGTATTAGCTTTGAATTTTCAACTCACGATATTATAAAGGTTTATAATTGTCCAAGCTGCCTTAGAGAATAAGAATATACAGGGAGTGTTATTATGATTATAGAAAAGTTAGCAGATAGAAAAGAAACCCTTGAAAGAATGCTTAAATTAGTTTCTAGTAAGACAGGTGTAGTCAACCATGTTTCTACTTATAAGGGGAGCAAACATGACCGATATTTAGGTAATATATTGCCGTTGTATTATAGCTATGCATGTGTTGGCTCTCAGTCCACAGAACATGAAGTTGATAATGGATTACAAGGCGGTGGAATCTCTATGTCAAAGACCAGGAGTATAATTAAGGCAATAGGTGAATGCATTGAGAGATATTGTGCTTTTTTAGAATCAGATGTCGATCTGGATCTTTATGCGAATGTTGAACATTTGGAGGCTAATAAAATAGGCTATGTGGAACCTCACTCCTTGGTTTATTTTANNTTTTGAGAAATATTTAAAAAGCGATTACCTACATTGGAAAAAAGGATACAATCTTACAAAAAACAGTGAAACATTTATTCCTGCACAGAAGGTGTATTTATACTACAAAAGACTTTATGACGAAAAAATAATAGATATTTCTATGTCAACCGGATTAGCATGTGGGGATTCATTTTATGATGGTGTTTTATCAGGAATCTATGAGCGTGTGGAAAGAGATGCATTTAATTTAACATGGTTATGCAAANNTTACGGGCAGAAGAATAGTAGTAGACAAGATAGATAATAGGGAATTGAAGGATTTGTATAGCCTTATATGCGCTAACATATTAGATGATCTATATATTATTGATATCAGCATTGACACAAATATTTATACCATTCTGACTTTGCTTGTAAATAAGCATACAGGTTCTGTCGGCGCTGCAGTAGCATGTGCGTCAAACCTTGACCCGGAAGTGGCATTATTTAAGTCTCTGGAGGAACTAATCCAAACCTATAAATATTCGTACTCATTGATGTATAAGGAATGGGATGGAGAGTATAAAGACATTAACAGGATAGATATTGCAGAGTTANNCCACGTGCGATACTATTTCAATCCACAAAAAAATAGGAATATGAGCTTTTTAATAAATAATGAAGCATGTGTGAATTTGAGCGCATTAAAAAACTATTCTTCAAGAAGCAGTTATAGCGACCTGAGTTTTTGCATAAAATGCTTAGAAAAAATTGGTATAGATACAATTGCAGTTGATATTACAAAAAAAGAAATTGAGGATGCAGGCTTGAAAGTAGTAAAAGTACTGACGCCTGGGCTTATGGANNATGTGCTGTACAGTGCAAGAAATCTGGGATGCAAAAGATTAGAAAATATTATTAACAAATATAATTTAAAAGTCAATCAAGAACCGCATCCTTTTCCATAACCAATATAAATAAATTGATTACCTGCAGAAGGAGGAGAAACAATGTCTCAAATAATTAATTGTCATTCATCAAATAAAAACAAGTTTTCCATAGCCCTTGATTATCATGAGAATACAAAACATGAACAAAACAGGTTGGATTATAGTTATAATGAAAATATATCTTATAAAACATACCCGAATGCTGAGAAAATAATGATCAAGACAGAAAAGTATATCATAGAAAATGATTTTACAAGCTGTCTCTTATCAAGAAAAAGTGTAAGAGATTTTACAGGAGAAGAAATTTCTATAGAGAACCTCTTAGATATTCTCTATCTAAGCTATGGTATCAATAAGGACAATAATATGTTTTTCGAAAGCAGAATGGTGCCGTCTGCGGGTGCGAGATATCCGCTTGAAATATATATTGCGGTGTTTAAGTGCGATAAGCTTGAATCCGGTATATACCATTACAATATTATAAGCAATTGTCTGGAGTTCATCAGAAAAGGAGACTATAGAAACAAATTATATGAGTATTGCAATAAACAGGATTTTATTTCAAATTGTTCTGCTGCAATAATAATCACTTCCGTATTTGAAAGAACTATGGAAAAGTATGGTGAAAGGGGATACAGATATATACTTCTTGATGCCGGCCATCTAGGGCAGAATATTTATTTGACTGCATCCCATTTAAAGCTGGGAACGGTAGCAATAGGCGGATTCCAAGATAAAAAAATAAATGAGATATTAGGAATAGATGGTCTTATAGAGACAAGCTTGTATATTATTGCTTTAGGTCAACCACAAGTATTAAGTTATGTATAAAGGAGTGCGATAAACTTGTCAAATGAATTTTTCAGTCCTTATGAAATAATGTTTGGGGTTTTTATATGTGTACCTATAATAGTACTAATACATGAGTTAGGCCACGCTTTCTTTAATTTTGTATTCGGCGGAAAGACTAAGAAAATAGTTATAGGGAAAGGCAAAAGATTGTTCAGCATAGGAATTTTTGAGGTTCGGCGCTGGTATTTTTGTTCTGGGAAATGTAAGCTGAAGATCCCTGAAAATAATAGTAAGCTTCAAAATATAATGATGCTGTTAGGTGGCGTAATACTCCAATTGTTCACTGGTATTATATTGCTTCTATTTGTTAAGTTGGGAATAATAGAACATAGCAATTGGATTGATGTGTTTTTAAGCTTTTCATTATTTTATATTGTGTCTGGAATTATACCTGTGACATATCCTGATGGTATGAACAGTGATGGAAAGCAGATATACCATATGATAAGATATGGAAAATCCCGGCTTTATGATGATGAAATACTAAGTGAAATACTAAGAAGGGATAATACGGTGGATTAAATACATTATAAGGAGAGAAAGTCAAATGTATGTAAGGTGGGATATTACAAATTGCTGCAATCTAAAATGTATTCATTGCATAGTGGGAGACACTATATGTACTAAACCTGATAATGAATTGAGTTTAAGGACGATATTTAAGATAATAGATGTTTTAAAGGAGAAGTACCATGTAAACTTTATACATTTTCTAGGAGGAGAACCTTTTGCTAAGGAAGGCTTTCTTGATA
>DPSW01000211.1 GCA_003527145.1 Clostridiaceae bacterium
ATATGGTCCTCCCCTTCGGACACCACGACTTTGGTCACTTCTCCCACATCCTTTAAATATTCCGGGGTGAATGCACAAATATCATATTGTTGAAAAAAATCCAAATTCACATAAGCCACCTCCTCATCGGATAAATTCCACTATTTTCTTAAAGTATAACCGAACATATGTTCGATGTCAACTGTATAATGTACCCTTGANNAGCGATATCCTACTCCTACCTTAGTAATGATAAAACGGGGCTGCGCCGAATCCTTCTCTATCTTTCTCCGTAAGCTTGCCATGAAAACCCTGATAGATTGCGGATCTCCGGCCTCTCCATATCCCCATACTTCTTTTGAAATATAATTGTGGGTAAGAACTTTGCCCCGGTTTGCGATCAACAGCGAAAGCAGCTTAAATTCTATAGGCGTAAGATGTACCTCAGAACCGTCAGCAAATACCCGTCCTTTTTCAAAATTCACAGTGAGATAATCGCAGATAAATTCTTCAGACTGTACAGGGATCATTTCCCTCTTAGCTTTTCTTTCAACAACGCGTATCCTGGCTAAAAGCTCTCCCATATGAAAAGGCTTTGTTATATAATCATCCGCCCCTGCATCAAGAGCTGTTATCTTTTCATGCTCCTGACCCCGGGCCGAAATTATCATAATAGGTGTATCCGAGTCTTTCCTTATCTCCCTTATGACATCTATACCATCTATATCGGGAAGACCAAGATCAAGCAAGATGAGATCCGGATTATTGGAATGAAACAATGAAATTCCGCTTCTGCCTGTGCCTGCTGTAACGAATGCATATCCATAGGCTTTAAGCGACATGGATATGAAATTGACTATATATTTATCATCCTCAATAAGAAGTATGCTAAAGCTATTTTCCATTTTCATCATCACCTGCTTTCATCGGAAGGCTAAATCGGAACAGAGCCCCGCCATCAGCCGGAGTCTCAGCCGATATCCTACCCCCATGGGCATCAACAATAGCTTTGCAGATGGCCAGGCCCAATCCTATTCCACGGGTTGAATCCGCTGATTTGCCTGAGGAAGCCTTAACGAAACCGTCAAACAAACTGTCTTTGATGCTGTAGTCAATACCTGGTCCATTGTCCTGCACTTCAAACACAGTATTATCATTTTCAGTATATACCCTCAATGTTATATTTGTCTTATCGCCTGTATGCTTTACAGCATTGTCAAGAAGATTTGTAAGAACCTGTGCTATGAGCGTTCCATCCATAGGGAGCGAAATCAAATTGTCCGGCAGGTATACTGTCAACCTATCCCTAAACGCCGGCCCGGGAATATGGGAGAGGGCTTCATTGATCACATCATCTACCACTTCCATGCTTTTGTTGATGGCAAGCTTTCCTTCGTCAATGCGCGTCATATTGAGAATGTTTTCAACAAGCTGCGTAAGCCAAAGGGCCTCTTCATTTATATCTCCCGCCAGCTTTCTCACCGACTCGGAATCCAGGTCCGCACTGTCTTCGGAAAGGAGGCCGCTTGCTCCCACAATAGCGGTTAATGGTGTTCGAAGATCATGGGAAATAGCGCGGAGCAGATTGCTCTTTATGTGCTCTCTTTCCATTGCTACTTTTATATTTTCCCGCTCCCTGTATATAAATTCTCTGTCAAGTATGAGAGCAAGTTGCGAGGTTATGCTTTTAGCTATATGCCTGCCGTCGGTAGTAAGCTGTGAACCGTCTCCATATATTCTCATCACGCCTAAATTCTTGCCGGAGCTTATTATGGGCAGCTCCTGAAAATCCGCAAGAGGAGCTGATTGTTCCTGCTCGTTAGGCTGCAAGCTGCTGAAAATCTGCTCCTTTCCTTTGATAATTACAGAGCAGCGGCATCCCGTGTATTTGTGAGCATATGACAGAGCAAGCTCTATGGCATTTTTTTCTCCCGTTACATTCAGAAAGCCTTCGTTGACCTCAAATAAAAGCTTTGTCATGCGCTCGCTTTTACGCGCTGCCTCTGCTTGTTTTTGAAATCTTGAAGTCAATGAGCCCGCTATGAGCGCTACGCTGAAAAAAAAGAACAAGAGTATCACATCGCCGGAATTGTTCATCCTCAGAGTTTTTAGCGGCGGCGTAAAGAAAAAGTTGAAGAGCAGCACACTAAAAAATGCCGCTGTCATACTATAAATATATCCATTGGTCAAAACGGTCACTGCAAGGACTCCAACGAGAAAGACCATTAATGCGTTTTCCTTGTTGATCCCCAATTTTCCGATCAATATGGATACACCCGTAGCAAAGGCGGTGATCACGACTACATATGCCATTTGTTTGACAAAGGATACTGCTCTTATTTTCCCCATAAACTTATCCACCTTTAGAAAAGTGTTGAATTAGCTCGTCATATTACCATTATATCACAGTTTCCCTATATCCTTTTTGTGAACTTAAATACGTCTTCCTTCCTGCCGAAAACTATCAAATGTTCTTCATGTGTAAAAACATGATCCGGCTTAGGAAGGGGCCTGATGTTATCTCCAATCTTTGTCGCAAGGATGGATATGTGATGTTTGGTTCTCACGGCCACCTGTTCTATGGTCTTGTTTATCCATGAATCCATGGGTGTGATTTCAAATACCGAATACTCCGGTGTCAGTTCGATATAATCGAAGACATTTCTTGCGTTATACCTTACCGCTGCCTTTTCAGCCATCTCTTTCTCCGGATATATGACCTCATCGGCTCCGCTGCGCATGAGAAATTTTGCATGTATATCCCGGCTGGCTTTCGCTATTATCTTCTGAGCGCCCAGTTCCTTCAGCAAAAGCGTGATTTCCAGGGATGACTGAAAATTATTTCCTACCGCAACGATGCATATGTCAAAGTTGCCGACACCTATCGAACGTAAAACCGGCTCTTTAGTACAATCCCCTATCTGGGCACTGGTTACCTTGGGCAATATCTCGTTGATCTTTTCTTCAGAAATATCGACGGCCATGACCTCGTTGCCAAGCTCTTCAAATTTCATTGCTATATGTTGTCCAAAACGACCCATACCTATTACCAATACAGATTTCATTTTTTCTTCACCCTATCATTATTTTTTCACACGGANNCGTAAAGGCCAAAGCAATAGACAATACTCCAACGCGCCCGAAGTACATCAATAAAGCTATCTGCAGCTTTGATGCAGCACTCAGAGCCGGTGTTATACCCGTAGTCAGGCCTACGGTACTCATTGCAGAAAACACCTCAAAGAGCAGCTGCTCCATGGTAAAATCCTGCAGCATGCTTAGTATTAGCGTGGCTGACATGGCTACGGCAAGATACGTAAGAAATACCGCACACGCCCGCCTTAGAGCGTTTCCTTCCAGCTTCCGCTCATATGCCCGTAAGAAATCCCTTCCCTTTATAACTGAGATAGCCGACATAATAAGCACTGCAAGCGTCGTAGTCTTGATACCTCCGGCTGTAGAGCCGGATGATCCTCCGATCATCATGAGGATTATGGTCAACAGCAGCGTACCGCTTCGGAGCGAAGCTATATCCACAGTATTAAACCCTGCCGTTCTGGGCGTAACGGATTGAAAGACTGATGCTATGACAGCCTGGAGAGTATCCATCTCTTTGAGAGCATAACCTCTCTCCATCAGGAAGAACAATATGGACGGAACTATTATCAAAGCGGCAGTGGTGGTAAGAACGATCTTTGTATGAAGCTGATAGCTGTGGAAAGACAATTTATGCTTATGGATATCTTCCCAAACAAAAAATCCTATGCCGCCGATTACGATAAGGGACATGATTACCAGATTGACCAAAATATCTCCGGAGTATCTGGTCAAGGATGAAAACTGTCCGAACCTCCCCATGAGATCAAAACCGGCATTGCAAAAAGCTGAAACCGAGTGAAAAATTCCATAGTATATACCCTGCCAAAGCCCCATTTCAGGACAGAATCGAAGGGCTAGGAGTATAGCACCGATGCTTTCACAAAGAAGCGTTCCGATGAGCACATGCCGGGTAAGCCTTACGATTCCTCCGAGATACATGGAGCTCACTGCTTCCTTCATCAGTTCACGCTCCTTCAGGCCTATTTTTCTGCGCAGGAACATGGATATGAGAGTCGCCATGCTCATAAATCCCAGGCCGCCTGTCTGGATCAGCAAAAGTATGACTGCCTGCCCAAAAAATGACCAGTGGGTGTAGGTATCATAAACGACCAGCCCTGTAACACAGGTTGCCGATGCTGCCGTAAACAACGAATCGATAAACGGCGTATAATTGCCTGTCCGCGAAGCTGCAGGCAGACTCAGGAGAACAGCGCCCGTCAAGATTATGAGCATAAATCCTACAGCAATGATTTGTATATATGAAAGATACCATTTTTTCATATTAGATTAACCCTTCTATCAACATCTGATTTAATTATCGAGACAATACATTCCGGAGAGAAATGCTCCGGCTGCAATATAGCAATATTGAGCATATCAAAAAGTTTTTTGTTTCCCGGATCGTTGCAAACAGCTCCGGCATATACTTTTTCATTCCTTTTCTTCGCCATTGACGAAACCATCAAGTTTTCCAAATCGCTTTCAGAAAAAGCAAAAATATATGCAAAATTTCTTTCATCTAAGATTTCACTCACCTCGGTAATAAAAACTATATTCAAATTTTCACCATTTTTATAGGACCAGACAGGTGCATGTGCCTCACCGCCTATATAAACTACTGCATCAGCATCAGCCGGCTGCATGCAAGCTTCAGTAGGTTCTTTTGCAAAGCCCCCCGAAGCAATAAAGCAGTCCAGCTTGCCCATCATAATAAAGCCCAATATCCCAATGTATAAAAAACAAATAATCCAAAGAGCCGCATCCATCAACATCACCTTCCAGGCAGCTATCCGATAGAAATAAGTGTAGCACGCATGGTATAAATTTTGTATTAAGATTGGCACTTGCAGTATAAAGATAGTATAAGGAAACAAATTGAACGGGGCCGGCACTTCTTTTACCTTAGAAATACCGGCCCCTTATTTGCTTCTAATCCAGCTTTGATGCTATTACTCTGGATAATTCGTTTATGGAGCTGGTGAGGTTTTCCATTTTGCCCTCTATCCTTATCAGGAGATAGATGGATACTGCTATAGGAAAACCTACATTTGCCACTCCGTTAAATATCTCTTCCACGATATCTCCCTCCTGCTCTATTTCATATCCATCTCTTGAATAGTGGTATCAACTATTCTTGCTCCCTGGATTGCAATCAGGCTTCCAGCCTCAGTTGCAAACACATCTTTGGCTATTATGCCCTCCATTGCCGTCTTTACAGCTTCCGGAGTAAGATTGTCGTCTGCATTGTCCACGCTTATCCTCATGGTCTTTCCTGCAGCATCCTTAAATGTCATTTCAAGCTTCTTTGCCATGCTTTACACCTCCCTTCAATCATTGTCACTTATTGTGCTAAGCCTCTACCAGTTCAGAATCCTCAGCCTTGCCTATGCTGAATATTTCTTTGGTCTGAAGCCCCGCTATGATCCCTGCGGCATCATAGATGTCCTGGTCTGCGGCTTCAGGCTTTACCTTGTTGTAAGTCTTTGAGATGTATGCCTGCTTGCCGTCTTTGACCTCGCCCAGATATTTTATCTGGAGCTTCACATTTTTTACGATTGCGTTTACTGCCATTCATATCACCTCCCTTCTGATATATAAGTAACTCTAAGGAAGGTGATTTTCCAAAAAAAAATAAACCGCCTCCAAAAGAGACGGCAATGCGGTCATAAGTCTTTCATCGTCTTGGGATAATTGCTCCGGCCATCCGCAAAGTGGTTGAAGATTTGATAATCAAAAGGCTTAGTAAGCAGGTCTTACAGCCCTTCCCATATGCGGTAATTGTCAACCAAAATCTTTTCTATAGCTTTATAAGCTTTTTCTAGTTTTTCTTGGCTGTCAACATTTTCAGCTTTCAAATCTTTTCGTGTGCTTAAACGGACGGAGTACTTCAGGATAATATCATCCTTTATCTTGCTTCTTCCTTTCCTTTCGAACTCTTCTACATCCTCTTCTTCTGCAGAGAAATTACCATCATTGTCAATCATGATATTTTTATAGGTGATCCCGGTTTCAATATCAGCTTCTCCTATGTCTTCGATTCCTGCAAAAATTTTATAATTAAAATCCTCTCCTGCTATATTATCTATCTCCGATTTAATCCGGATCTTCATATCAGCTATTTGAATCCTTGCAGGATTTTCACCGGGCTCATTTTCTCCCCTATGTACATATTCCAGGAAAAATAGAGAGGCAAATATCAATAAAATGGATGCTAAAGCTATTCCTGCAGTCCCCATTATTTTATTCTTATTTTTCTCCATAAATTTCATAAAAGGGCTGGAAACCTCATAGTCTATATCCTTTATCATCATATCCAACAGTTTGTTATTGCAGCCATATAGTCTTTTCCTTATGGCTTTATCCTTAATGGCTTCTCTGTCATCATTTATGAAATAATTCTTCACTGCATCTTTATGGCTTTCATAATTGAGAGTATTGGTGAAAACATTGTTTTCAAAGGACCATATTATATAATCGTAAACCGAAGCTTTCCCTCCATTTGAATAAATATAGCCCAGCATTTGCTCCGCATCATACTTCGGCTCCCTCACAGTTCCCCCTTGGATAAACGCCATTGAAATATTCTCTAAGTTTGAGGGGCTGATATTGTCCTTATAGATTTTCTTTATCAGGGATTTCATATTATCTGCATATATGCCAGATCTCTTATCAAGCATTCTTTCTCTGATGCTGCTCCTGGCTTTTTCGCCGTCTTCCGCCATCAGATCCCTGATATCCTCCAGAATTAAATATTTCTCTTCATCTGTGCCGAGCTTCAGATAACCCAGATTTATTATGTCTTTGCTCTCTAATTGGCCTAATTCTATGTTTCTATATATATATTCCTTTACTCTCTTCAGAATGTATTCTCCATACTCCTTGCACGCTTTGCCGGCCTGGGGAGACCCAGAGTTATTGCAAAGCCCGGGGATAAACTGATGTATCTCCTTTCCCATATAGATCTTGTCCCTTGACTTTTCTAAAAAACCCAGCAGCTTATCCAGGGTTCCATTTATGAAAAATCCCTCTGAAACAATCTTATAGGATGTATCAGCCCAAAATTTGATCTCATTGAAAAGCTCCTTCAGGCCGGTTATGCTATTCAGCCTTTCATTGAAATAATCCTCTATGATAAATAGGGCATTATATTTGAAGGTCATATCTATCAATTCTTTAAGGAGATCTCCGTCCTTGGATATGGTCTTAAATACCTGGGAGGCATAGCTTGCTTCTTTGAAAGCCTTGCTATTTTTTATAGCCAGCAGTATTATAAAAGCTATTTTTACATTGACGCTGCTGTCGCCAAATCCGTAATATCTCATATAGGACAGAATGGTATTATTTGTCGGTATATACCGGCTTGCCTCCATCAAATCCTTCTTTTCCTTATCCAGCAGCTCAAGGAAAACACTGTCCAGCTCTTCTTTATCAATCCTGTTGGTTTTGTTTAAATACTTAAAAAAGCTATCCAGTATCTCTTCTCTATTATTGACGAACNNATCTCCGTTTCTGATCTGAAAAATCCTGCTCAGTTCATCATAGGTTTCCAATTTAATCCGCTTATCCTGCTTCATATCTGCTAAAACGGGCTGGCAAAACCTATAAAACTCATCCGAGCTTTTACCGCTCATTATGCTTTCCCATATAAAATCCAAATAATCATTATGCTCTATATTAAAATCATTATATGGAATTCTGTTTTGGGACAGATCGAATACATAATCCCTTTCATACCTGCTGTCANNACCTCTGCCTCTTTAGAGTAGGTCATGAATCCCATATTGCTCTTCAGGTCATAGGGCAATCCCATAAAAATATGCTTTAATAAAACTTTGGCATATAAGGATATATCACCTGCATCCACATTCAATGATATATACAGTTTTTTCTTTCCCTCGGCAGTCATAAATGCTGCATACAGCATTTTTTTGAATATTTCTTTGGTTATTCCAAGCTTTTCGATGAGCACTCGCTTATCTGCCTTGAGGTCTCCTGCATCATCATACTGCAGACGGCTGATCTGTTCTATCAGCTTCCCTTTTTCTATGTCATAACTTGAACCAAAGCCTTCAGCAAATATTAATCTGTTGAAATCCTTCAGGTACCCTTCCTTCTCATTGGCCGGTATTATAAAGTTATGGGTGAAAAAGGTATTTCTCAGTCCGGTGAAGTCGGCACCCACATAAGAAGTATTCCCTATGATCAATTCGCCGCTTTCAACCTGGAAGCAGGTCAAGCATTGAGGAAACTTGCTAATATCTCTTTCATCAATCTCTTCCAGGCTTTTGGGCGGGCTATAGAAGCAAAAGGGATGAAGGTATTTCCTTATGAAATTATCATTCAAGCCCTTGGATTTTGCTATGCTGTCATAACCCTCGGCAGAGCGGAATATGCCCCTTCTCTCTCTTGTATAATACTGCTGTTCTATCACTTAGACCCTGCTCCCTTCTATATAACCAAGCTTATATAAAAGCCACAAAAAAGGTTCGTCTACTCTGACAGGACTGACTATCCCTTGAACTCTTCTATCTACCGGATTGCTTCCCAGCGCTGATACCGCAAAAAATGCTCTGTCTTTAAAATGCACTTCCAAAGCATCCGTAAAGGCTCTGTCAACCTTTTCTAAAAATCTTTTTACTTCACCGTTTATGTTCTCAAATTCCGTCAAATTAAAAGTGCTCTTGTGGTTTACATTGTAGAATATATTGCTATTCTCTTTTATATACTCATCCTCTGACAATATTCTCAGCATATCGCTTTTTGTAAGGACCACGGCTGTCGGTA
>DPSW01000354.1:0-3405 GCA_003527145.1 Clostridiaceae bacterium
TTCCGCTTCTATGTAATCGCCGGCATAAACAGGAGCAAGGAATTCAACCATGTCATAAGCGCAAAACAAGCCTTCATCTCCATCATTTCTGATCAGGAGCTCTGTGGCTACATCCCCGAAAAGACCCAGCATTCTGGCACCATCCACTAAATTGCCGCCGTAGTGGGCATCATGGGCACTCATTCTCAACCTGATAACAGCTTTTTCCATTTGTTCTACCTCCTTTTTTGCTGACCACCGCAAGGACTGCAGGCAGTGACAAGGCTTATCCCTACGGTATATCACTGCTTTTATATATATGCTTTTTTCTACATATACACAAATCCCAATATATGCGCATATATATATTCAATACATATTTCTTTAATCCTTTTTTTTATGTGAAATTTTTAGCGTGCTGCACCCAGAAAACCTTTTATCTCATCTATCAACAGCTTCATCTTATTTTCCGCAACACCCTGGGATGAATCCGCCACTCCTATATAAATCTTCAGCTTAGGCTCCGTGCCGGAAGGCCTCATGGCGAACCAACTTCCATCCTCAAAAACAAAATACAGCACATTATCCTTTGGCAGCTTTATGGGCCCTTCATATATCATATAATCCCTTACCTCGGATATCGCTAAGCCTGCTGCAGTTTTCGGAGGCTTATTTCTCATTTTGTCCATAATGCGGCCGATTTTTTCAGCGCCTTCCTTACCCTTAATCACCAGCGAGATTAGCTCCTCCCTGTGATATCCATATCTTTCATATAGCTCGGTCAAGGCATCATAGAGCGTCATACCTTTACTCTTGTAATAGGCTGCCATTTCAGATATGAGCATTGAGGCTATAACTGCATCCTTGTCTCTGACAAAATTGCCTGCCAGATATCCATAGCTTTCTTCATACCCAAATACAAAATGCTTCCCGCCCTCTTCTTGCTCCTTGATCTGCTGAGCTATATACTTGAACCCTGTCAAGGTCGATACGACCTCTATGCCGAAGCTCTTTGCAATCCTTTCCGTCATTCTTCCCGTCACGATGGTATCTATCATGAAGCTTTCTTTTTTCAGCAAGCCCTTTTCCTTTAAGGAGTCAAATATATAATGCCCCAGCAGGATACCCGTCTGATTTCCTGTAAGCTTCAAATAGTCAGCATTGTCTTTTTTTACTATGACCCCAACCCTATCGCAGTCCGGATCTGTAGCCAATATTAAATCTGCATCCATTTTTTTTGCCATGCCTAAAGCCAGGTTGAAGCTCTCAACCTCCTCCGGGTTTGGATATTTTACCGTAGGGAAGGAGCCGTCCGGTTTTTCCTGCTCCGGAACCACATAAACATTCTCAAAGCCGACTTCTTTTAAAACCCTTCTAACAGGCATATTTCCGGAACCGTGAAGGGGAGTATATACGATTTTCAAATCCGCCGCTTCCCTTATTGCTTCTGGATTCAGCGACAGGGATTTCACCTTATCTATATATATCTTATCCATCTCTTCGCCTAGATAATGGAGATTGTCAAAGCTCTCTAAGGCACATCCGTCCAGGCATTTTATCTCTGAGAAATCCGTTATATTATTTATCTCCTCCATAAGCTCCTCGGCTATGGGAGATACTATCTGCCCTCCATCCTTCCAATAAACCTTATACCCGTTATATTCAGGAGGGTTGTGGCTGGCAGTTATCACTATGCCCGCTGTGGACTTTGTCTGCCTTACTGCAAAGGACAGCTCCGGTGTAGGCCTGAGGTCTTCAAACAAATATACTTTTATTCCGCTTGATAAAAGCACTCCTGCAGCCTCCTCGGCAAACTCCTTTGAAAAGTGTCTGGAATCGTGTGCTATGACCACAGAAGGCTCCTTTTCATTTTGCTTGATTATATAGTTTGCAAGTCCTTTGGTGGCCCTGGCTACTGTGTATTTGTTCATCCTGTTGGTTCCCGCTCCTATCACACCCCTTAGGCCGCCGGTGCCAAAATGAAGATCCTTATAAAAGCGATCCTCAATCTCCTTCTCATCATTGGAAATTTCTATTAACTCCTTTTTAGTATCATCATCAAAATTCTCTCCGCTTATCCAATCTTCATATCTTTTCCTATAATCCATAAAGAATCCTCCTCTTGTAATTCCGCCAAAAAACTTTACCTATTATAATATAGTATACTTTCCAGGGATAAAATAAAACCTCTGCAGCATTAAAACCACAGAGGCAATTTTTATTTATTGAGTATAACCGTTTGAGCCTTAATGCCTTCCATATCCTCTATTCCTATAAGGTTAATGCTCTGCCCCGGAGACAGCGCATCCAGAGACAGAAGATTAAAGGACATATCTCCTATCTTTGCGTCTCTCATAAATACTTTCTTTTCTGATGCCGTGCCGTCTTGTACATCATATACATCCACGATCATCAATGAATTCAACAAATCTACCTGCTTCACGATTGCCTGGATATTCACCCGCTTTGTCATATCCACAGTAGAAATTTTGTCTATCTTCCCCGATATCACCTCTACTTCAACATAAAGGCCCGGCCTCAAAGAGTATATATCCGACAGCTGACCGTTTATTATAACATTTTCCTTGATGAGGTCTGCAGGCAGTGTGTATTCTGTCAGGCTTTTGCTTTCATTCTCCAGCACTATCTTGGGCTGAGCATTTCTGGTATATGTAATGGTGTCTATTATTCCTTGGTCCTTTGTCGTTGTTTTTGTGCCGTTGTCTGTATTGTTGATGGGAACGTCTATATTCTCTTCATCCTTAGGGGGTGTCTGAGTATTCCCGCTTGGCACAGAAACAACAGGCGGTTCTGTGCTTACGGTGGTAGAGACATATTCAGCGCTTGCCAGATCCAGCATCTTAGCAAACATAGCACGAGTCACCGGAGTATCGGGTCTGAAGAGTCCTTCTGCGTCACCCTTGCCGTCTATCACACCTATCTTTATCATATGATCCACATATATTTTGTACATCGAAGGTATCGCTAATGCATCCTTATAGGCAAGGGTAACCGGAGGCTTTGACGTATCAAGCTGAACACCAAAAGCCCTGCCTAAATAAACGCACACATCCAGCTTCGTTGCCTTAGATTGGGCCCCAAACTTATCCATTTCAATCTCACCCTGAATTATACCTTTTTCAAGGCAAAAGGCAGTCTCCTTTTGTGCATAATCCGGCACCTTATACTTATCCAATACTCCTTTATGCTTGGCAGTTATATCGCTTAAATCCATATTAGCAATACCCATCATCCTGGCTATGCTTATGATGGCGGAATATTTGTTCACTGCAGTATCCGGGCTGAATTTGTCCGATGTGGTCCCATTCATGAGCCCCTTTTCTTTAACGCTTATAATATGGGTCTTAGCCCAATTCTTTTCGATATCAGTAAAGGGAGTTTCGGCAAATGCCACGGTCGTAGTGC